>JAPOKN010000012.1 GCA_029977605.1 Methanobacteriota archaeon | reverse complement strand
GTGAATAAAGCTAATGGCCAAAGAAGATGAGGTGAGGTAGAAGCAAAATAAATTGCCCACAGAGCTATCAAAAAAGCAATACTCAAAAGTAGAAGAATACCACCAATAAGTAAATCATTGGATTGCTTTTCTGTAGCCTTCTGAAATATAAGAAGAAAAATAGGATATGTCAGAATAACTATTCCTAAAAATAAAATAAAAAATGCTGCTACATCTATTTCATTCACACATTGTATTGTTGAAGCTATATTATGAAATGAACGGCGAGAGATGAATGCCAAAAATATTAAATATCAGGCAAAGTCGGCAAACTATGGCAGAATTCTTCTGTGATATTGAAATTCTTCGTAATGAAGGCGAATTCGAAGCTCGCGTGGAAGGGCTAACCCCAAACGTAATGTCTCTTAAGAGTGATAATTTAGAAGAATTATTAGAGCAATTAACTATTGAACTTGAGGATAAACTAAACTAATCCGTTGCTAAGTAAGCTGATAACCACTTTGAACAATAGTTCAAACGTGCGTTTGTAAATCTGTCATCTTCTTTTAAATCTGCAATATAATCTTGGAAACCGGAAAATTCGAAGGTAAGTACTTTGGAAATAAAATTAAACATAACTACCATAGAAGAATCCACTATACAGCACATGTCACTCAAATATTCTTTTGAAAGTTGAGGGACAACCATTGATTCACTAATTACTGCTTTTTGATCATCATTACCAAAATATTTCTTTAATCTAGAAATGTCATGTGTTTTCTCTTCAGAATGAGCATATCCTGATAACTTGTTATATCTAGAATAGTTTCTAAAATTTGGATAACTCTCCTCAGGATAAGTTAACTCCCAAGAAATTAATTCCTTTAGTAAGTCACTAAAACTTAATTCTTGCTTAAGGCCTGATATCATACTTAAAAATTGAACATTATCTAATATTTTATCACGATTTGCTCTGTAATTTTTTAATTGATCTACTAACTCGCCGTAACTATCAAGAACTGCTGAAGAAAGTTTAACTTTCCATAATCCAGACTCATGCTGTGAAAGTGCTAACTGATTAAGAAAAACCCCTCTCATATGGCATTCAATGAAGCTTCTCAGTAACGAATATGCAATGTTGTAATTGCCACAAAATGATTGAAAGATAGAATTTGTAAGTATTTTTTGGGACTCTAAATGATGATGGTTGAAGGCTCCAAGTAAAGTAGCTGATTGATCTTGCTTACTAACATCTTCTTCATAGGCAATTATTTCTAAATAAATGGAATTATAGAGCGAAAAAGCATCTAGTCCTCTTGTAAAATTATCTATAGATAGTTGCTTTTCAAGATCAATATCAGGTGTCGAACTTTGAATAATTGAGCTGGCTATACTCTTGTAAATTTCTTTAGACATTTATTTTGTACCTGTTATCGACAGTGTACCTGCCCAGTCATTAGAATTTGCTCTCCAAGAAAATATGTTTTTGTAGTCAGATTTTGCAAAGAAATCTAACCATTCCTCTTCCTTAAACATGTGCATGCGAGTTCCAACTTTTTCTTGCCAGTCATGGCATTCATCATTTTCAAAATAATGATCGATGCCCATTATGAAACGGCCCTTTGGATTAAGCATATTTTTTATCGTCTCAATAACTGTTAAGGGATTTTCCAAGTAATACAAAACTTCCATAGAAAAAATTAAATCAAACTTTTTATCCGATTCAAAACTATTAAGGTCATCTAGATAAAATACAGCTTCACTTTTCCTGTTTTTCGCGTTTAAAATCATATTTTCAGCACCATCAACCCCAACCGAAAGAGAGCAATTATCTTTTTTAGAAATTTGATCTGCCACCCAGCCATTACCGCAACCAAAATCTAAAAATGTAAAATAATTGCTTTCCGTTTTTAAACGAGATAATGCATAGTCAAGAATTTCAGAAACTGAGGCTGCATGTGAGATTTCCATTCCTTTATCTTTTCCCAACGTAGCCCATTCGTCAAAGACTTTTGTAGGATGCTGCATATATTTTCAATCAATGTACTCTATTTTAGCTTTAACAATGAAATTAAGGTTTAGGCACTAATTTATATCATATAATATACCACACCACATGGCAAAATATGTCTAAAAATATTAGAGCATATGCCGTAAAGCAAGACGTTGTAGACTATAATGCAGAAAATTTAGTTATGTTACAAGCCCAATTAATTAACAAAGATTATGTAGGGAAAGTTATGGTTGAAAAAGTGTCAAAAGACGATGGAGGCTACGCTGCCGGAAAGTATTACATTCCTGGAGTTGCCTTAAATTTTGGTGAACATCCTGTTGAAGCTGGACACCGAATTCTTACTGAGGAGTTGGAAGTAGAAGATAGAGAAATAAAATATGTTTCTACACAATCTCATTGGAATGACGAAAAGAAGCACTGGTATGTTTTATTCATCTTTGAAACTGTAGATCCATTCACCGAAGAAGAAATGAAAAATACATGTGAAGGAATTGATGAGTTGGTCTACCTAGATTTAGAAGATGCAACTATCGAAAATTCAACACAAGGACTTATGGACATAAGAGAAGCCATGAGAAATCCTGGAAAGACTTACATTTAATTAAGGAAAACTATTAAAATATGTAGTTAGGCCACGTATGTGGCAAAAACAACCATAGGCTGGAGAGAAAGGGTAGAATTGTTGGATTTCGATAAAAGCGTAATTAAAGCTAAAATGGACACTGGAGCAAGGACTTCTTCTTTACATGCTACTCACATATCTGAGAGCGATGATTCAGGGAAAAAATATATAACATTCAGACTTAAGAATATAGGTAATGATACGAAATACAAATTTTTCAAAAGCGAATTGAAAGAATGGAGAATTGTACGAAATTCTGGCGGGGACGAAGAATACCGGCCAGTCATTAACACAAAAGTGAAAATTGGTAACAAGATAATGAATATTGAAATAACTTTGACCCAAAGGTCGAGGATGAGCTACGATATGCTTATTGGAAGAACTGCACTCAGAAAGAAATTCTTAATAGATTCAGGAAAATCATATTCAACAAAATTGGTGAAAAAATGAAAATTTTAGTTTTATCCAGAAACAAAAACCTTTATTCTACCAGAAGAATTATTCACTCAGCTGAAAAGTTAGGTCATGAAGTTCGTGTTGTAGATTACTTACGATGTTATATGAATATCACGTCTAAAAAACCTACAGTAATATTTCGAGGAGAAAAGCTAGAGAACTATGATGCTGTAATATCTAGGATTGGAGCCAGTTATACTTTCTATGGAGCTGCAGTTGTTAGACAATTTGAAATGGCTGGCTTATTCACTATAAATCGTTCTGAGGCTATCACAAGATCAAGAGATAAACTGAGATCACTTCAAATCTTGGCTAGAGAAGGCATAGGGTTGCCAGTTACTGGCTTCGCTAATCATACTGCAGATATAGACGGTATGATAGATACTGTGGAAGGAATTCCTCTTGTTATCAAATTATTAGAGGGTACACAAGGAAAAGGCGTTGTTTTAGCCGAGACAAAAAAAGCAGCTAGCAGTGTTCTAAGTGCATTTAGACAGTTAAAAGCCAATATTCTCGTTCAAGAATTCATCAAAGAAGCAGATGGTAAAGATATCAGAGCTCTGGTAATCGGAAATGAGGTTGTAGGTGCTATGGAGAGAACTGCTCCTGAAGGCGATTTTAGGGCTAATTTGCATCTTGGAGGTGACGGAAGGGAAGTTATTCTATCAGATGAAGAAAAAAATATCGCAATTAAAGCCGCTAAGACATTAGGCTTAGGAATAGCTGGTGTAGACTTAATAAGATCCAACAGAGGATCGCTAGTTATTGAAGTCAACTCATCTCCTGGGCTCGAAGGCATTGAAGCTGCTACAAGCAAGGACATCGCTTCAAAAATGATAAATTATATAGAATCAAAAATTAATTGAGGACTCTAAAGTGTTAATACTCCGCCTAGTGGCATAGAATTCAATTCTAGTAAATCGCCTCTAAGTGTTGGACCATCGGTAATTGTGGCAAAAATTCCTATTTCCCCTGCGTCATTATTTGCTAGACTAAACCAAGGACGACCATATTGATCAACTGCCATGTCAAGAAAATCACCGAGCCCACCGCACCTTTCGTACCCGCATCCTTCTGGATATGCATTACTGCTGTCTATTGGGTCTTCTGGCAGATTAACTTGTACTGTTGTAAAAAGTGGAACCTCTGAAAAAGCATCAGTTGATATTGTCATATATCCATTCCATGTTTGATTTCCTATATCTCCCACATATCCAAATGCCACTCTTCCATCTGAGCCTGCTGTTACTACTGGAAAACCTGTTCCTACGAGGCCAATTGGAGGTGCAATCATCATAGCTTCACTCCAAGAACCTCCATTATCTCTAGAATATGCATAATATGGCATATTATCACTACCCATCCACATAGCATGGACATTGTTATTATCATCAATTGCTACTTGAGCTTCTTCAAAATTCCAAGTATCTGCAGTTCCTGATTTTTCTGTAGGTAATGGATGCTCAGTCCAAGTAAACCCTCCATCTGTACTCCTGTAAATTGAATAGCCACTTCCATTACAACCTACATTTCCTCTGTAAAAATTACCATTCTCTGCGCCTTCAATGTGTGCACTTAAACCTCCACTATTGCAGTCAAGAGGCGCACCTGGGACTTCAGGACTCCAGGTTAAGCCGCCATCAAAACTTGTTGAACAAAGTGGTGCTGCCCAATTTCCATTAACACAGAATACCCATGTAGTTGGGTGAGCTAATGCAGGGTAAGGTGATGAACCTATAGTTTGGTGATCTTGAACTGAGTATGAAGTTGCAAAAGTCGGTGGAGACCACGAAGAACCATCATTATCTGACCATTCTACTGTCATTCCAGCTAGAGCATGCATATCAAATTTCATTATTCTATCTGTCCATTTATCAACATAAACATAAGGGTCATTGCTATTTGGTACTGGAGAAATAGGGTCGTACGTATTGGCGCAAGAATAATCCGACAAACTGGTCATTTCTATGAGTCCAGAACATTGTACAATTGCAGTTGAACCTGCAGGGCCGTTCCCATAGCTGGACATATACAAATTATCACTTGATGTTATTCCCATAGTTGGCTCAAATGTAGTTAATCCAATACCGTAATAACTTCCTTGAGTCCAAAAAGGCACATTATTCCCAACTAAACTTGGAGTTACGTTCAATTGTTCAACTGCAGATTGATCTAATGCATTTACACCCCCAGAATAATGATACCAAGTAGTTTCAGGAATTGGTCTTTCAAAATCAAAGATACTAGGCTCTTCAAGAATAACTCTATTATCCTCTGGAGCTAAACAACCTGTAAGAGGCAAATTTAACATGAATGCTAAAATGACATACGATAATACGCGCACAACTCAAATTACGTTAGGTGTTATTTAAAAGATTGTTGAAAAATGCCTCGGGGTGGAATGAGGGAAATGAATGTAGACTCTCTCCGACAGCCGAGGCACTATCAAGTTGTGAGGTGAAATATAATACTATGCTTTCTACTGAGTTTCCCACCAGGGTGGGACCTCAAACCAGCGCTCATCATTTGCGGATCTATCTATCAGAGGTAAGGACAAAGGCTGCTCAGCTTCTATTAATGTAACTCCGGCAGATGCACATGTAGATGGTAGATAGTCTTCACCTGCATCACTAATTTCTAATTGAATTGTGTGGCCTTCAGGAATCACTACGTCCATTGGATTAAACTCCATCTTCATCGTATAACTTGAAAATGGGGTTACAGATTTAGCCTCATAGCCGCCATCTCTGTACCTTAAATCCATCGTAGCGTGACCTAATCTTAATCCAGAAGTTCCATCGGACATTGTGACAAATAGTTGCCCACCGTTACAAGAATTAGCCCTTACTTGTGCATGAAAAGTAGGTAAACCTGAGATATGAACTTCTGATTCAAGTGGCTGACTTGACAATGTTATTGATGATGAAGAAGATACAGTTCCGAGATTTCCCCAAGTAGAAACATCATGTAAATCCCATTTAACATCAACTGAAGGCCAAGTTTCTTCAACATGCCATTCACCATCATTCCTTTGTATTTGAACTTGTGATTGAGGCTCAGGACCAATTCCCTTCAGATAATAATTAAACCAATTATATAGCTCAATAGACCAATCCATTCTAGTCACTTTTGGAAAAGCCTCCGCTCCGTATCCACTACTCATGTTTTCATGAACGTTCGGCTGATCTGGATAATTATGGCCCCATTGACCCATTATTCCTTTTACATTAAGTCCCTTATTTCTAAGCATTTGGTAAGTAGGAAAAGCATGATATGGATCTACATTCCAATCCTGCAAACCCCAAACAATATAGACACTTCCATTGTAGTTATCAAGAACGTCCTGAAGGTGATAACGCTCTTCCCAATAATCATTCCATTGATCACCACCGTATTCAGCTAGGGCATAAGTTGTCCAAGGACTAGCTGGGCCTATTGCATCGTCAGAACACATTCTCATATCATCTGTTGATGCACCTGCAGTAGCGCCTTCGTATAATGCATCGTAGAGCATTGCTCGTGATTCACTTGAACCATTCCTGTAGAACATTTCTCTAACACCGATTGAACCTGAGATGGGGACAATTGTCTTCAAATGCGGTGACGGATTTTGAGCAGCTTCCCAATTTGTTGTCCCTGCATATGATTTTCCCATTAAGCCTACATTACCATTAGACCAAGGCTGTTTTCCCAGCCAATCAACTGCAGCTTGTATCCCTATTTGCTCGCCTAATCCTTTGACGTCCTGACAATGGGTGGATTTACCTGAACCAAATGTAGATATTTGAGCCAATGCATATCCATGAGGAACAAATTCTTCGAGAACCCATTGACCTATTCCTAAATCTGGGATAGTATTAGGATTTGAACCTGCAAACTCATAGTATGGGTGAATAGTTGCTATTACTGGAACTAGTGTTCCAGGTGGAACGTCTGGCATCCACAAAGCTACGTGCATCAAAGGGTCTTCAGGATAACCTATGTCCCTTTCTTCAATAGGTAAATCGACTTCAACAAAATATTCTGAAGGTCCTGTCCAATTATAAACACCTTTTTCAGGAAGAGTCGAACGCCAAGATGAAAAATCTAAATCCATTAAGTATCTCTTTTCCAAAGGAACTTCCCACCACTCATAGCCTGAAATGTCATTATCGTCTAGCTCAGAAGAATTTAAGCACCCAGAAGCTAAAAATATGAAAGAAATTAATAGTGCTTGAGCTTTTTCCATTAGCATCCAATGGATATGCTTAATTATATTTCTCCCACTATAATTTAGTTTTAATGTTGAGTGGTTTTTACAAAAGAAATTTGCTTAATTTTTTAGAAAGAATTAAGTATGGAACTATTACAATTAACGACGATTTTTCAAAGACTTTTGGATCTGGGGAACCCAAAGTAACTATCGAGATAGTCTCACCAAGATTTTACAGAAGAACTGTACTGGGCGGCGACTTAGGATTCGCGGAATCTTATGCTAAGAGTGAATGGTTTACGAATAATTTGACCGATTTAATTACAATATTGATCCTCAATAAGGATAACTTATCTGGATTGGATGTTAGATGGAGCTTTTTGACAAAGACGTTTGCCAGGATTGGACATTGGAGAAGAAAAAATACTCTATCTGGAAGCAAAAGAAATATCCAAGAGCATTATGATTTAAGCAATGAAATGTTTACAACCTTTTTGGACGAAACAATGACATACTCATGTGGTTTTTTTGAAAAAGAGAGCGATTCGCTTCACCAATCTCAATTAAATAAAATTGACAAAATATTAGATAAAGCAGATATAAAAGAAGGACATCATATACTCGAAATCGGATCTGGATGGGGAGCCTTAGCACGACGGGCGGTTGAAAGAAAAGGTTGTAAAGTAACCACAATAACTTTATCTGAAAGACAATACGAATATGTGAAAAATATGATTGAAAAAGAAGACCTAAAGGATCATATTGATATACAATTAATTGATTTCAGAAATATTAAAGGGAGATATGACCGCGTTGTCTCGGTTGAAATGATAGAGGCGATTGGCTATGATTTATTTAATCCATATTTTGAACGAATTGAAAAATTAATGAAACCAAATGGAACTGCTGTAATTCAGGCTATAACTTACCCAGATGAAAATTATGACACCTATAGAAAAGGCTGTGACTTCATTCAGAAATTTATATTTCCCGGTAGCTTACTGCCCTCAGTGGGAGCCATGGAAAATTCTATCAATTTAACAGGACTAAAAGTTGATAACATAGAGAGAATAGGCAGTCATTATGCTACCACTTTAAACATATGGAATAAAAATTTCAATGAAAATATAGACCGGATAAAAGATATGGGGTTTGACCAATATTTCATAAATTTATGGAACTATTACTTTAGCTATTGTGAAGCCGGTTTCGCAAATAACACTATAGATGACGTCCAATTAGTAATCAAAGGGGGGATTGCAAATGCTTGAAGCATACGAGAATAGATTACCTGGTGAAAAACTTTCATTACTTGTCAGTTTACCATTTATCTCAGTACATGTGGGTGCTCTGTTTGCTCTCACAATTTCACCCTCCCCGTTTGCCCTTTTCATGGTTTTTTTGATGTATTTTATTCGAATGTTTGGAATAACTGCAGGTTTTCATAGGTTTTTTTCTCATAAGACTTTCAAAACTAGTCGCGTTTTTCAATTTATTTTAGCTTACTTGGCTACTTCATCTGCACAAATGGGCCCTATCTGGTGGGCATCTCACCACAGGCATCATCACAAATATACTGATGAAATCGAAGATCCGCATACGCCAACAATCAAAGGATTTTTTTGGGCTCACGTGGGATGGATTATGTCGCCTTCTAATGTCCCTACTAAAGAAGAATATGTCGGAGACCTGAAGAGATTCCCGGAACTTAAATTTTTAGACAAATATCATTACATCGCTCCATTTAGTATGGCTGTATTCTTGTTTGCATTAGGCGACTACATGGCAGTACACTATAGTCAATACAATACAAACGGAATGGAATTACTAATGTGGGGATTTTTTGTTAGTACTGTAATTCTTTACCATGCTACATTTACAGTTAATTCGGTTTGTCATGTTTTTGGATACAGGACTTATGATACAAAGGATGGAAGTGTCAATAATTGGATGGTTGCAATCTTAACTTTAGGAGAAGGATGGCATAACAATCATCACGCATTTCCGAACTCGGAAAGGCAAGGTCATAAATGGTACCAAATTGATATTTGTCATTATATTTTGTGGTCTTTATCAAAAATAGGAATTGTCTGGGACATTCGCGATGTGCCTGAAGACTCGATTATAGAAAAGCGCTACGGTTCAAATGTGGTTTAACCCACTCCTTGCAAGGGGATTAATCCCTGACTGGATTTTGAGAAGAGGCGTTAGAAGTCAGGGTAAAGAACGGCTTAATATGATGAACAAAGTTGATTCAACGAAAGAATATTCTAAGTTCATAAATGAGGCAAGTACTGGTAGTATCGCAGTAAATACTGATGATGCTAATAATCAGCATTATGAAGTTGATTCTGAATTTTTTAAATATTGCTTAGGTAAAAACCTGAAATATAGTTGCTGCTTTTGGGATGATAATACATTGGATTTAGATACTGCAGAAGATAATATGCTAGAAATTTACTCTGAGCGTGCTGAAATTATAGATGGTATGAATATTTTAGATATTGGATGTGGCTGGGGATCTCTTAGTCTATTCTTAGCACAAAAATATCCAAAATCCGAGATTACTGGCGTTTCTAATTCTTCCTCACAAAAAAAATTTATTGATTCAGTAGCATCGAAAAGAAATATTTCTAATCTGAAAATAATAACTAGAGATATAAATGATTTTAGAACAGAAGAGAAATACGATAGAATTTTATCAATTGAAATGTTTGAGCATACCAAAAATACTAAAAAACTAATGAACTTGATCAATGATTGGTTAAATCCAAACGGGCTCTTTTTCATGCATGTTTTTGCGCATAAAGAAAATCCATATTATTTCGACAGAGACCAAAAGAATGCATGGATGGCAAAATATTTTTTCACAGGAGGGATGATGCCAAATCATAATTTATTTAAAGATTTGAAATCAAATTTAGAATATCAGAAATCTTGGATGTTATCTGGAGAACACTATGAAAAAACATCAAATGCATGGTTAAATAAAATGGATCAGAATAAAGAAAAAATACTAACTTTATTTGAAAGAAGCAATAGTGGTACTATAGCAAAAAGAAAATTCCATTTTTGGAGACTATTTTACATTGCTTGCGCAGAAATTTTTGGTTATGACAATGGCAATGAATGGATTGTCTCTCACCATTTATTCAAAAAGAGTGCAAAATGAATATTGGAATTATAGGTGCAGGAGTTGCAGGATTAACTGCTGCACATTTGCTTTCCGAAAAACATAATGTTACATTAATTGAAAAACAAAAAAGAATAGGAGGCCATACAAATACCATAACTGTGGAAGAAAATGGTGAAAAAATTGGAGTTGATACTGGATTTATCGTTTTAAATGATAAAAACTATGTGAATTTCAAGAAACTATTGAAAAAATTAGATGTTAAAGTAAGAAATACAGACATGTCATTTAGCTATTATGATGAAAATGATGGTTTTAATTATGCTGGAACTGGCATTTCAGGTTATTTTTCGCAAAAAAGGAACTTATTTAGTCCAAAACATTACCGTTTTTTATTAAATGTTAAAAAATATTCAAAAAAAGCTGCAACGGATGTCGCCAATGGGGCTCTTGAAGATGAAAGTTTAGGTGAATATTTATCAAGGAATGATTTTCCAAAAGATATTGTTGATAAATTTATGATTCCTATGGGTGCTGCTGTTTGGTCCGGATCAAGAAAAGAAATCGCTAATTTTCCTGTAAAAATGTTCCTTAGATTTTTTGATAATCATGGAATCTTAGATCTAAATAATGCACCACAATGGCACACAGTTCTTGGTGGAAGCTATACTTATGTTCAAAAAATACTAGATAAATTTGGTGGAGATATTATTAAGGGAAATGGTGTTAAAACAATAGTTCGTAGAGATGGTGGTGTGTCGGTTTCTCTAGATAATGGGGAAAATTTATCTTTTGATAAAGTAGTATGCGCATCTCATGCAGACCAAACGTATCGTATGATAAAAGATTTGACTGAAAAAGAAGTGGAAATATTACAGCCGTGGGAATATTCAAAAAATAGAACTATATTGCACACTGACGTCTCAATTATGCCACCTTCCAAATCTGCATGGGCTTGTTGGAATTATGTTAAAAATCGAAACAGTAAGGACCAAGATGATGTCTCAGTTACCTATTACATGAACCGACTTCAAGGCTTAAACACTAAAAACGATTATCTGGTTACTCTCAACCCTAATAGAGACATACCTAAAGATAAAATAATCTATGAAACTGAATACACACATCCAAAATATACTCACCAATCACTTTCTACTCAAGAAGAAATAATGAAGATAAATGGTTCAAATAATTTGTACTTTTGCGGCAGCTATTGCAGATATGGATTTCATGAAGATGCAGTACTTTCAGCCGTAAGAGTTGCAGAAAAATTAGGCTGTGAATTGTGAATCTAAAATCTAGAATATATGAGGGCGCGATAACTCATGCAAGAACAAAGCCTGTAAAGCATAACTTTTCTTTCCCAATCTATACTTTTGTAATAGACTTAGATGAATTAGATTTATTAGATAAAGAAGTAAGGTTTTTTGGATATAATAGAGGATCTGTATTTACATTGTACGATTCCGACCACTTAGGATCTGGTGATGGAAGCATAAAGCAAAAGCTAAAGAATTGGTTAATCAAATTTGGACACGAAGAAAAATATTCTACTGTTAAAATGATAACTACATTGAGAGTTTTTAAGCATACATTTAATCCAGTAATATTTTACTACTGCTTGGATTCAGAAAACAATATTGTATATCACGTTGCTGAAGTTCACAATACTTTCGGTGAAGGCCATTTATATATTCTAAATGGAGGAAGAAAATCTAAAGTTGGAACTGAGTACTTAGTCCCAAAGGAATTCCACGTTTCACCCTTCAACAAAGTCGAAGGTGACTATAACTTCCATTTTTCTAAATTAAAAGAAAAACTTGATGTAAGAATCAATGTTTCCAAGGATAAAGAAAATTTTTTCTATGCAAGAATCTCTGGAAATAGTAGAAAAATAACTAAATATAATTTAATCAAATTGGTCATGAAATATCCTATTCGCACACTATTAATTATTCCTAAGATTTTAGCTGAAGCTGCAAAATTATATTATGTTAAAAATATGGAGATAATAGACAAGCCTAAACCTTCTTCAAAGAAAACTTATAATGCAACATATCCTGCTTATATTAGTGATTTTCAAACCTCAGATGATGCCGATGGAATAGGAAGATGGTTTTTTAGTAAAATATATTAATCACAATTTCTTCAAACTAAGTTTAGTTTTTGTTTCTTCATCCATGTATTCTAAAATTGATAATTTTTGTTCTGGAGATAAATCATCTGATTTCAACAACGATTTAAGTTTAAACGCCGACATTTCTTGAATTTGAGACCACAAATCTAGCTCTTTCAATGTAGTTTCTAACTCATATCGTCTTAAATCTTTCTTTTCAGGCATCTTAAAATTCGAGTCTTCTCTAAATGTTACTTTGTAATCCTTGCCACTTATCGAATTATGGCCCGATTCTTTAGAATAATTTACTAATTTATTTTCAAGAGTGTCAAGCATAGCATCCATATCTGAAATAAATTCTTTCTTTTTGTCTTTAAGTTCTACTAATTTGTCAACTGTATCCGATGCTTGAACTGCAGTCATCGCTGAGGTATCAATGAAAGGATTTGAAGTTTCACCTGAATTTGTGTGCCTTAATCTTAATTCGATTAAATCTTCCATTTCTTTTGGTAAGGATTCTACTTCATATCTCAAATAAGAATTACCTGGATTATCTGGATGAAGCCAAACCAAAAACATATTGCTAATTTTTTTACCATAATTTTTTTCTAAAATCCATTTGTAAGTATTCAATTGCAATGAATATTTCCAAAAATTAGCGTCTGGTAGATGGGAAATACAATCTACAATTGCAGAGGCCCACCTGTTCTCTTTGACGACTTTTTTTGATCTTTTCCAGTCATAAATTTGCAAAGTACCATCTGGGTTTTCAAAAAGCATATCTACTGAACCTGCAAGCCGGAGCTCTCTATCCCAAACCATCCATTCTGTTCGATATGGAGTTAGCTTCATCTCTAATGAATCATTAAATTCCTTGAAATATTTCCACTCTAGACTCCCATCGTCTTCAACGTCCATTTCATTATAGAAACACTCAATATTGTAATGCATTTTAGTACCTGCATCTGAAGCTACAATGCCATCGTTTTTCCACTTCATTTTTATTTCTTCTCTAGTCATCCCGAAATAAGGGCTATTGGGCCAGCGAGGAGAAGCCATCATCTTGGTTATAACTGCGTCAGAATCAAATTTAGGGAAATGAGTACTATTCCAAGATGTAACAGACATGTAATCTGAATCTCCATCTATTGTGTATATGTGAGGACCTTCTTCAAATGAGATATGAGAATCTCTCTCATGTGCATTTTTTTTAGCTAAAAAGGTTGGCTCTTTCACTGAAATTGAGTATTACAATCATATACTTAAAAATATAGAAGCAAAGAAGTATTAAACTCCGACCTCTGAGAAAATATGGAACTAACAACACTTGAAGACTATGTCAGGCGTGAAGTATTCAAAACAGATAAACAATTATTTGACTTTTGTCCTTCCTGTGATGAGACCGGAAATACCATAAGGGCTCTTATGGAAGGATTATTTATACAAGCAAAAAAACTTCAAAAAGAACGTGATGATATTTTGAAAGTTAATCGTTCTATTGCAAAGAGTATAACTGAATTGAAAAGTGTTGTGGAGAATATAGGAAATCTAACTTAGCTGTAGGCATTAGATAATTCATTTATTATACCATATTCTACAGTTAATCATGGAAAAGTTAGTAGCTTTGTCTGGAGTCGTAAAATCGTACGGTGATACTAGTGTACTCATGGGTATTGACCTAGACATTACAAAAGGCGAATTGATTGTTTTACTCGGCCCCTCAGGAAGTGGAAAAACAACACTTTTGAATTTGATTGCAGGGATAGATACTGCGAATAGCGGAGAAATATTGGTACTTGGAAAAAATCTATCTGAGATGACAGATTTGGAGTTAACTGAATACAGAAGAGATTCTGTTGGATATATATTCCAATTTTATAATTTATTACCAAACCTAACAGTTATGGAAAATGCTTCATTAGGATTAGAACTCAAAGGAGAAGAATTGGACTATGCCAAGATAATTTTAGATAAAGTAGGTCTTGAGGATAAATCACAGCGTTTTCCAGCTCAGCTTTCTGGTGGGGAACAGCAGAGAGTTGCAATAGCAAGAGCTATGGCAAAAACCCCTGCGCTTATTGTAGCTGATGAACCAACTGGAAATCTGGATAAAAATAATTCACAATCTGTAAGAAATCTTTTCAAAGAAATATCAAATGATGCAACTATCATTATTGCAACACACGATAACGATTACCTTGAAATTGCTGACAAAGCTTACGAATTAAATGAAGGAAAATTAATTAAAATTAAATGAGCATTATATTCAAAAAATTCCAACGAGACCTATACTCAGAATTACCAAAAATTGCAGTCTCCATTATTATTATTTCAATGGGAATTGGAGGATTTATTACCTTCTTTCAAGTTTCAGACAATATCAAAGAAACTGTAGACTCACAATATGATGAAATGAATCTAGGTGATTCATGGATAAATTTACAGCCAATACCAATACCTACTCCTGAAGAATTGATTGAATATAGTAAGCAAAATGATGATAACAGTATCAATGAAATTTTACCTCAAATCGATGTAATGCAGCCGAGACTGCACCTTTATGGGAAATCGGAAGGTGAAAATGGTCCTATAATCATTGAAATATTAGGTTTACCTGATGAACAAAAAATTAACAAGTTAAGAATTACTGAAGGTGGAAGTTTAGCGACTAATGCCAAGTCTGAAAACATTCCTGTTGTAGTTGAATCAAGGTTTGAAAAATATCATGGTTATGGATTAGGTGATACTTTTAATCTAAGCATTGTCAAAATTGATCAAGAGGCGATTGAGTTTGAAACTATAAATGTAACTGTAGAAGTTGTTGGAGTCGCGGTATCTGCTGAATATTTCCTTATCACTGGAAATCAGGGTGTTTTTGTACCTAGGCAATCGACAATTGGAGTAATGTTTGTAAATTTACCAATATTACAAAATGTAACTGGATTTGATGGAATGATTAATCAAGTTAGTATCAAATCAGACAGTAACGTCAATGAATTATTTAGTGGAACTCCTTTAGAAAATGTAATTATTTCTTCATATGAAAAGGAAAATATGGAATCGTATATGATTTTAAATAATGATCAAAAAGGTGTCAAGCAGGTAACACCAAAACTTGCAGGTATTTGGCTAATAATTGCTGGTTGCACAATCTCTCTAAACCTGTACAGAATAATACAATCTCAGAAGAAACAAATAGGTGTGATGAGAGCTGCTGGAATGACATCTAACGAAGTTATGTCTTTCTATACCTGGTATGGAATCTTCATCGGTGCTATCGGTTCTGTAGGCGGAATTATTGCCGGGTTTGGAATTTCTGTTTATATTACGTACCAATATTCTTTAGCTACCGAAATACCAGGAATTGTTTATGGTTTATCTCCAAGATTAGTGCTATTTGGAATTACTTTAAGTATGATTTCAAGTTTAATATTCATAATTTTGCCAGTTAGAAAAGCTGCAAACATTGCGATAACTGATTCTATGTCTCCTGATATTCCTAGTTTTAAAGATTCAAAGATTACGGAATTGAGCTCGAAACTCTCATTATCTTTAAGATTAGCATTTAGAAACTTTTCGAGGAACAGAACAAGAACCATGCTAACTACTGTTGGCCTTTCCCTTGCCTTAGTTACGCCGTTTGCATTGGGCGTTATACTATCAAGTACAGAAAATGCAGTGGAAACTAGCTTTGATCTTCCAGGCTGGGATGGAACTGCAGTTTTCGACTCATTTCAAGAGCAAAATGTGACAATAGAGGAATTGGAAAGTAGAGATTACATTAGTAGCGCAGACCCTGTTTTATCTTGGGAAATTGGAGCATTTAACGAACGTATAGTTGTAATTGGATCTAACTATGGAAATGTTTTTAGTTTACCAACTGAAAATGAATTTAATCAATTTAAAGATAATAACGAAATAATTATTGATTCTTTGTTTGCAATGAGGAACGATTTAGAAGTAAATGATATTTTTGAAGCTTCATTATTAGGTCAAAAAAAGAACTTAACGGTAGCTGCTATTCACACACAGATACTTGGTGGAGGTTTCATGAGCCTTGAAGGGTTACAAATATGGCTACACGAGTGGGAAGATGAGATAAAATCATTGGCTGTTAACTCTTCAGTCCTTAACGAAACTGAAATTGAGAAATTACCCGACTTGCCAATGAACCCAATTAGTGGAGTATATCTAACTGGAGATGCTTCAAGACTAAACAACGAATCTCCTGACTACATGGTTGCAGTTATTGCTAAAGATGACCTGAAAGGTCAAGTTGATAAGCTGATGGAACTGTTTACATTCTTTATCAATTTATACTATGGTTTAGCTGCTGTGATGGCATTTTTAATTATAGCTAACACAGCTACAATAAATATGCTGGAAAGAGAAAGAGAGATGGCAACGCTAAAGACCTTAGGAACTAGTGACGTTATTCTGAGTAAGGCCACATCTGCTGAAAATTTTGTGATGGGAACTATTGCGGGAGTTACTGGAATTGTACTGGGATACCCTATAGCTGTATGGTTGTTACAAACATTTACATACGAGATTTACTATGTCCCAACTTATTTTCCAAGCGGATTACCTATAGTAATGATTGTGTGTGTTATTCTCCTAAGTGTATCTGCAACAATTCCTTCATGGATTAGGTTAAGAAATATGAACCTTGGAAATTTGGTCCGATCCATAGAAAGGTGATTTATAGTATATATATGTTTTAAAAAATACTAAATTTTAATGTTCCTTTAAATATCTGTCAGTACTTATTTAAACTATTTTGTCAAAGGCGAAATATGGAACAACTAGATGTCCTTGCTAAACAAGTAAACCGTAACCCTTCTGTAGTAATTGGAGCCATAATGATTGTAACTGCAATCATGTTTACTATTTTAGTCACAGCACCTGAGGCTGGAGACCCAAGTCAATCTGGATTCATACCTGAAAATGAGGTTGTGGACGCTATGACAGACATTGGTGAAAAGTTCAGTACTGAATACTCAGTTGTAACGCTAATAAAATCTGATGATGTAATATCATCATCAACATTTGTCGATATATTAGAACTTCAAATAGCATTCACTGAGAACGAAGATATTTCTAACAGTTTAACCGACCAGCAAACAAAGGCAAACAGTATCGCTTCCTTACCAAACTCATTAGCTTCACAATTCAATGCCAGTAGTGCTAATTTATCTGAATTAAAATCTCTTTACGAGGGAAAAAGTGATCAGGAAATAAAATCTGCACTACAAAATGCAATTGAAGACCCTTATGCAGGAGCTGCAATTATCCCATTACTTGGGGAATTTGATGAAAACTCTACTACTGCTAAATCTACAATAATTACACTAAAGCTGGACAACAGTAACCGTGAAGGTGAAAACTCAGTTCAAGCACTAGAAAGAGTAGCTAAGGTAGAAAACGTAATGGGCACTATTTCAATGGACTATCGTGAAAACGTATTCACAGATACAAGTGCATATTCTCTGGGTCAAGGCGCAATGGATGCTGAAATTAACTCCCAATTTGAAGAAGATATTGGAAGCAGACTAATGCCTTTTGTTTTAGGTTTCATATTACTAGTACTATACTTAACTTTCAGATCTGGAATTGACATGCTACTAACTCTGGTAGCTCTATTCATTTCTATAATTTGGACCTTTGCTTTTGGAGTTATACTTGATTTTGAGCCTAGTTTTTTCTTAACAATAATACCTATACTTTTGATTGGATTGGGCGTAGATTATGGAATCCACCTTACTATGAGATACAGAGAAGGTGTTGTTGAAAATGGTGACATTGACAAGGCCAATAAGACTGCAATTATTTCTGTTGGCTCTGCTTTATTATTTGCTACAGTTACAACCATGATTGGTTTCTTTTCAAATCTATCCTCTGAAATAGTACCAATAAAGGAATTTGGCATACAAACGGGATTAGGTATTTTATCTGCATTTATAATCTTTGTAACTTTCCTTCCTGCCTGTAGAATAGTTATTGATAGATACTACGAAAGCAAAGGCAAAAATATTCTGTCGCAAACAAATATTGATATCATTAAAGCTAAAAAAATGGGAAGCGAAAGTGATGCGATATCTGATAAATTTATGAGTATTGGATCTACTTTGGCTCTTAAGTATCCTGAAAAAACACTTGCTTTTTTTGTAGTTTTAACACTTATTGCAGGATACGGAGGAAGCCAAATTTCCTCAGAATTCAATGCCGAAGACTTCTTGCCACAAGAGGTTGAAGTTGTAAAACAATTTAACTACTACCAAGATAATTTTGGAGCTTCAGCTGGTGAAGTATCATTCATTTACATTAGTGGAGAAAATTTAGCTACTAATGCAGTTTTCCAAGCTATTGATAGCACACAAGAACAACTTTTGATCGATGATACTTATGTTTCTAGTGATCCAAATAGTATCTTTTCAGCATTAAATGGTATGAGAAGTTTAGCTTCTAGTGAATCAGGATATTTCTATAATGCAACTTTTGCTGAAATGTTTAATTCAAAAGATACAGACAATGACGGAGTACCAGATACTGATGCCGATGTAAAGGAATTATTAGATTGGCTATTCGTAGGAGAAGGTGTAAATCAACCTTCCATGATTAAAAATTTCATTTATTACGATGAAGAAACTGGAGAATATACTGTTTCATACATAATGCTTACAACCAAATCTAAGAATGTATTTTACGTTGAAGTAAGTGATGAATTAAATAAAGACATTAAACCTCTTGAGAATATAGAAACTAGTAGTAAAATTAAGGTAGTTGCGACTGGACAACCTCCAATATTTGTTGTTGTTATGGACACCATAACTGCAACTATGATTCAATCCATTTTGTACACTATTGCATTGTCTTCTTTAGTTTTGACAGCAGTTTTCTGGTTTAACGATGGTCAACCTCTACTAGGCATTCTAACCATTATTCCGGTTTTATTAGTTCTTACATGGATTCTAGGAACAATGGTAGTTATTGGATATACTCTTAACGTAATGACTACGCTTATTGGGGCTTTAACTATTGGCTTGGGTGTTACTTATGCAATACATATTTCACATAGATTCATTGAGGAGCTTGAAGATCACCATTCATTAGAAAAAGCAGTTAATAATACTGTAAAGAATACTGGATTTTCACTATTTGGTGCTGCAATGACTACTGTTTTATCTTTCGGAGTATTATCCCAATCAATATTAGTTCCAATGCAGCAATTCGGTACAATTACAGCTTTAACAATTTTGTTTTCATTCTTATCTTCTGTTTGGGTTCTACCGAGTATTTTAGTTCTCTGGGCTAGACAAGCTGGATTAACTGAGCATGCTGGTGAACATGAAAACGATGATGTTGATCCAAAGTCAAAAATGGCTACAACTAATGACGAGTCAGAAGAAGAATAAATTAGAATTTACTAATTAAATCTAGTACAAGACTTTCACAAGAATTAAGGTCACTGTCGTTAGATGACCTCAAAACTATAGTGGCGCCGTATACTCCATCTCTAGAGAAAGGATAACTACCGACAGACACGTTTGAAAATTGCTCTTGAATTAAGGTTAATTCTTCTGCAAAAAAACTTTCTCCAACCATAATATCATGTGATCTTGATTTCACTACATCTCCAGCCTCAAGATAGTCATACATTCCCTCTAACATTCCTTGCATTATTTTTGGAATACCTGCCATTACAAACACATTATCAATTTTGTAACCTGGGGCCTTGGTTACTGGACTGTAAATTAATTCTCCACCTTCAGGAACATGAAGCATTTTTAGTAAAGGATCGGTTAATTCCTTGCCATCTAGAAAGGCTTTCATTTTTTCCAATGCATTTTCATCTACTTTTGCCTCCACACCGAATGCCTTAGCAACACACTCTGTTGTAATGTCATCATGTGTTGGACCTATGCCTCCAGTTGTAAATACATAATCATATTTTTTTCTTAACGAATTTAATGCACCAATTATAGCACCCTCATCGTCTAAAACAACTCTAACCTCAGATAATGAAATACCTAATTTACCTAGCCACTTAGCCAAATATGCTAAATTTTTATCTTCTGTTCGCCCTGAAAGAATTTCATCTCCAATTATAACCAGAGATGCCTGCTTCACAATTTTTCCAATTCTTTGATTCTCTTTTCCATTGGAGGGTGAGTTGAGAACATATTGATGAAAAAGTCTCCGCCTCTTAATGGATTCACAATACACATTGCGGCATTACTTGGTGAACCACAGTCCAATGGCTTCCTATGATTTTCCCATTCCAACTTTTTGAGTGCGCTAATCAAAGCCCATGGCTTGTTAGTTAATTTGGCTGCAGTCGCGTCGGCGTGATATTCCCTTGAACGAGATACTGCCATCTGAAGTAAAAATGCGGCCAAAGGTGCAGTTATGGCTACTAGAATCATAATTCCTGGGTGAACATTTCGGTTTCGTCCACCGAACATACTGTTCCACCACATCATTCTAGCTGCAAAAGATATGAATCCTGCAATTGTAGCTGCAACACACATGACTAATGTATCTCTATTTTTTACATGAGCCATTTCATGAGCCATTACGCCTTCTAACTCATTGTCATCAAGAACTGACATTATCCCTGTGGTAGCTGCAACAACTGCATTTTTAGGATTTCTACCTGTTGCAAAAGCATTGGGTGTGGTTGATGGAACTATGGCAACTCTTGGCATTGGTAAACCGTTTAAATCTGCTATTTTTTTTACAATACCAAATAATCTTGGATTGTCATTTCTCTCTATTACTTTGGCTCCATATGCTCTCAAAACGATTGAATCACTATAAAAATAAGAAAACAAATTTATTGCAATTGCTATTATTGAAAATATAACTATGCCATAAGATGAACCTGCCGCAATGAAACCTACAATCATCATTAGCAGAGTTAGCAAAAAGTATAAACCAAATAAACGTAGAAATGCCATATGTTACGATTTTAACCCCATAAATAAAATTTATTCAATCAACATAGTGTTCATATTCATGATTCTCAAGCATTCGAATTGCTTTCTGTTCAACTTCTGGATTATATCTGTACACAGGATTAGGGCTATCTCCCTGAGGCTGACGCAATTTATCTAAATCTCCCTCTGAAAAGGCTTTCACAGCCTCGACCATCAAATTTGAAGCTACGACTGACGTTTTGTAACACAAATCATGGTAGTCATCTCCCCGCTTTACTTCTATTTCTCTTTTTCCAACTAAGTCCCCTGCATCAATATCTGTTGAACAAAAGTGACAACTACTTCCAATTTTGATCCCCTCGTGAACACTCCAAGCCGGAGAGGCTGAACCTCTGCACTCAGGCAATAATCCTGGATGTGAGTTTAGGACTCCACCCTTGTTTCCACCATATTCCAATATCTTTCCCCTAATTATTCTAGTCCCACCAAATACAATCAAATCTGGATCATCATTTTCAATGTGTTCAATACAATGCTCATCATTGTGAACGGGTACTTGCACAAAGGGAATATTGTGCTTTTCAATTTGTGATTTCATAGTTGGAGCTAATGGATTAGAGCCAAGCCTGAACTCAAATTTCTCCCTCTCTGTATTCCCACCGTCTGAGTTCTCTTCAATAATCAAAGAAGGAACAAAGCCCGAATCTATTAACTGGGAAAGCATCTCTCTGCCCCAAGGGTGTTCTGTAATAGAAAAAAACACAAACTTCATTTTTGTGCAACCACCTTAAATTCAACTGAAATTGGAGTAGGGAGAGAACCTACTTCAATAGTTGTTCTAGTAACTTCATACCCATCTAAATATTCTGAATAAATTTGATTGAATTGAGAAAAATCGTCTTTCATATTTGTTAAAAAAACCATTATATCCACAACATTAGACATAGACAAATTAGCTGCTTCTAAAATCGCATTAACGTTGCTAAAAACTGCACGTGTCTGTGCCTCAATTCCTTCGGGTATTTCGTCAGTTTCAGGATGTCTTGGCCCTACCCCTGATAAGAAAACTAAGTCTCCTGCCTCTTTGGCATGAACATATTTTCCTACAGGTTTAGCTGCTTTTTCTGTATTAATCGCCATCTCTTTCCTCTAATGGACCCATTCCGGGTTGATCATAGAAATCTAAAACTTCTCTATCTCCTTTGTAGAATTCAGGATCGTCCTCATCATACTCCAGATCACCTGCAGTATCTTCTGCTGGAGTTAATGTTACAACTGCAGCACCAGTTCCACAGATAGGCTCATATGCTAAAACATTACCATCATATAGATTATTTTGACCCATAATAGAGGCCATAATCCAAAATGGTTTGAAACTTACAACTTTTGGAACTCTTGCTTCGTTATGGAATTGTCTGGATAACTGAGAAACATCTTCTAACCTTCCTTTTTCTAAATATTCAAGGAATTTTGAATTCCATTCATGATCTTTGAGTGAATGAATTCTATCTTCCTTAGGGTCTATCTCTACAGTATGTAACCTATTTGACAAAGCTGACACAACAACTACTGCAGCTTTTTTGCCACTAGCATCAATAGCATCTCGTACTGATTTGCCTAAAACTATACTCTCTGCCCGATTTGCATACATATTACTTGATACAATTATGGCAGGTAATTTATTTTCTGGATTTAATAATTTGAGAGCTACAATTGAGCCAGTATCTATCGGAAATCCATAATAGGAAACTGTACGGGCATGTAAACCACGCTCTTTACACTTAGTTACTGCTAATTCTGCAAATTCCGGATCCATGCGAAATTTATAATCTATACTACCCAGATCATGGAATTCTTCGTCTACATAGGTCCATTCAGGTTCAGGATATGCTTGAATTTGATGACCCAAAATAGAAGGCCAAAAAGTACTGTATAGTACTAAAATTTCAGCCCCACTTTCTTCAAGCTCTACTCTGGCTTTTTCATAAGCATCACGAACTCTTTGCCATCCTTCATTTTTTTCAGGGCAAAGAAGTGGGTGAGGCAGGCCTGGAACTAAAATTCCTTTACAGACGTTATCATCTCTCATATCTTGGCCTTTTTAGGATCCCAACCGATTATTGCATTGCCAGTACCAATTACAGTTCCATAAGCATGTACTGTAGCCTTATAGTCTGGAAAATCTAATGCACTCATTAACCAAGTCAAACAACCTGCTTCAGTTTCCGCTACAGTTTGCTCAGTGAAATCAGGCATCAAATCAATTAATTCTTTAGTTTTACCTTCTTTCATTAGATTTATCATTTTCATATCCCAAAGATATTGATTATGATTAGTTATGTGCTCCTTACTCATGTCTTCAGGAATTTCAGGCTCTGTGGTAAAATGTCGATGAGATAATGAATTACTTGAAAGTAGTAAGGCCTTCTTACCTGAAGCTTCGACGGCTCTTCGGGTTGCTTTCCCTAATTTTATCATATTAGCTTGCATTAATTCTGAATTAAAATAGAATTTCGAACGATTTGATGAAATGCAAACTATTGGTTTATCCCACTTCGGATTGACTAAATGACCGCTGGTTATAGTCCCATAATCTATTCTAAAATCTGGATTTTCCATCATCTTCACTAATAGGCCTTCTTCTGCGGCACTGTCGTGAATGGCCTTAGACAATTCAACATCTACAGTTAAGTCATAATTATATCTAAATATGTTTGGAAATATAGGATCTACTGATAGTGATTTGAATTTCTCAACTCCTAGGAAATGAGTACCTACAAATGTTGCCCAGTGAGGTGTGTGAATTATTATAACATCGTAGTCTTTTTCAGATAAACTATCTCTTAATCTTTCATATCCCCAACGAAGTTCTTCCCATCCACCTTCTGCGGTAGCTTCGTTTTGAGGTGGATTCTCTGCATAAACAAGGTGCGGAGGATGTGGTGCTAGGGCTCCCATTACAATTTCCCCTTTGGACATGTTTCTACAATTAAACCCAGTTATAAGACAATTAGCTTAGTTGATATTGAACAAAAACCAACGTAATATTTGCTTTTCTAACCAATAGGATGTATCTCTGGAAACAAAAGCCACATGTCCGCCTTTTTCAGTTGTAAAAAAATTTAGAAAAGGGGAAGATAATTCCTTATCAGAAGGAAAGCAATCTGGAGGCGATAGTGGATCATCAAGACTATTCAACATGAAAGTGGGGTGATCTATGTTTGTCAAATGTTTTGCTGAGCTAATTTCTTCATAGAAGCTTGAAGCGTCAGGAAAATTAAAATATGGTGCTGTTATTTTCTCATCTAATTCATACAATGTCTTAGATTCAAAAAAAGCATCGTAATCTACTTCATTGGGAAATTTTGCTTTCTTCAGTTTATATTTTTCTATAAGTGAAGATACAAAAGATTGCTCATACACTCTTGAAAAACCCTTTGCCATAGCTGTAACTCCTGGTTCAATTCTATAATTACCTGAAATTAATGCTGAAGCCAATATTCTCGGCAGATTAGATTTAGGCCTTGAAATGCAATTAGCTAAAATATTAGCTCCAAAACTATAGCCCACTAAAAAAATAGGCCGATTTTGGTCTTGGTTGCGTACGTACCATATTAATTGTTCTAAATCCTCAGTTTTTCCTGCATTATATGTATAAAATGTATCATTAATAATTCCGGAGCAAGAACGATAATTAATTGCATAACCGCTCCAACCTAATCTTTGAATTATAGTCATTAATCTAGTAATGTGAGTTGAGTTTGAACTCCCTTCGAAACCATGACACGCTATTACTGCTGGACCTTTACCATCAACAATATCAACATCAAAAAAATCGTTATCTGGAGTTTCCAGCCTTTTTCTACGATAATTTATCTTCTCTCCTTTAAGAAAAATACCCGCATAGATTGATTGTGCATGTGGATTTCTTAAGTGGTATGGAGTGCGGAATGAAGTTAACTGAAAATTTGCTTTTGATTTCATGTATGCAAAATTTTACTCTTTAATGCAAATATTTACGGGTTGGGAAAAAAAACTTAGGCTCCAACGTCCACCTTCTGTTCCAACTCCACTACTTTTAACACCACCAAAGGGAACACGCAAATCTCGATGGAGCCACGTGTTAATCCAAACCATACCTGTCTCAATTTTTTCAGCTAAACTTTTCCCTCTTGCAGAATCTGAAGTCCAAACTGAACCTGCTAATCCGTAGTCTGTACAATTTGCCATTTCAACTGCATCTTCATCTTTTTCAAATTTATGTAATGTAACAACAGGACCAAATATTTCTTCTGTAGCCGTCCTGCTCTGGTAATCAAGATTTGAAACTATTGTTGGCTCTAAAAATGAACCTTTATCAAACGGTGATTCCAAACTAGGTCTTTTTCCTCCACACAAAATTTCGCCACCTTCTCTTTCTGCCAAATGAATATAAGATTCGACTTTATCTCTATGTGAAAGCGATACTAATGCTCCTAGATCAGAATCATCTGAGGAAGGATCGCCTACTTTCATATTACTTACATGGCCTATAAATTTTTCTAGAAAATCATTCCAAATTTTATCAGAGACTAAAATTCTACTGCCGCATAAGCAAACTTGACCTTGATTAAGAAATCCTGATCTTGCAATCTCAGGTATTGCTGAATCCAAATCAACATCATCTAGAACGATTGTAGCATTTTTGCCTCCTAATTCCAAACTAAGTTTCTTGAACATGGGAGCTGCGGTTTCAGCAACTTTTTTCCCAGTAATGGTTCCACCTGTAAAAGAAATCAAGTTAACCTTAGGATGAGAAACAATCGCTTGACCTGTCTCATGCCCAAAACCATGAACTATATTCACAACCCCTGCTGGTAAACCTACCTCATCAAGAACTTCAGCAAGAAGATTTGCTGTTAATGGAGTTAACTCAGAAGGTTTTGCTACAACTGTGTTACCCATCACAATTGCAGGAGCTATCTTCCATGAAAGAAGGTACAACGGAAGATTCCAAGGAGTTATCAGACCAGCTATTCCTACTGGTTTAAAAATTACATGATTTGTGGCATCCTCCATCAAGAACTTTTGTTCGTGAAAATCTTTACTAAATTCGGCAAAGAAACGGAAATTTGCAACTGACCTTGAAGCGTCAACAGCTCTTGCTATCTTAATTGGTTTACCTGTATCTAATGACTCAAGCTTAGCTATTTCTCCCGAACGTGCCTCCAATGCATTTGCTATTTTTTCTAACCATTTCCTTCTTTCATCTAGTGAAAGACTACTCCAATTATCACGTGCTTTATCTGCTGCCAAAACAGCTTCGTTTACATCATCCGAATTTGAACGTGGAATAGTGGCTATGACTTCACTAGTTGCTGGGTTTATGTCTTCAATCGTTTCTTTGGAATCGACAAATATTCCGTTAACATAGTTTCGAACTAAAATCATTCTGTACTCTTGTAATCCTCAGGGTTAAAGTACCATCGATCATTATCTGGAT
>JAPOKN010000064.1 GCA_029977605.1 Methanobacteriota archaeon | reverse complement strand
ATGGCTGTCTTCTAGTGATAATGTAATTTGCATATCTTATTCAGGAAATACCGCCGAAACTCTTTCGGCTGCAAAAAGAGCTCATGAACTAGGGTGTGAAATAGAAGTTATAACTACTGGAGGTATATTAGGAGAGTTAGCTGATAAGCATGGTTGGGAAAAGACTATAATTGAAAGTGGGCATCAACCTCGAGCTGCATTGCCTCTTCTTCTAAAACCGTTAATAATTAAACTAAATTATCCAGAAATAGAGGAAGTAGTGAAAGAAGTATCAGAACATAATTATGAGAAAAGTCAAATTGAGAATATAGCTGCAAATTTATCCGGCAAAATTCCTTGTATTTACACTGAACATTCCCTTGAGCCTGTAGGATATAGATGGAGATGCCAAATCCAGGAGAATGCTAAACAATTGGCATTTCATCACGTGATACCTGAAATGAACCATAATGAAATAGTGGGATGGACAAATTCAAATCCAAACATGATTCCTGTTCTTATAAGAAAAGAAAATGAAGATAATGAAATAAGAAATAGATTTGAAGCTCTTAAAGATACAGCTTGGAAAAAAATAAAAGTAGTAGAGATATTTGCAAAATGCGACAATCAACTATCTAAAATGCTAGAAACTATCTACATAGGTGACATGATTTCTATTGAACTTGCAAAACTTAACGGAGTAGATCCAACGCCTGTTGAGGTAATTGAGAATCTGAAAAGGGAATTGGGCGGAAAATAGTGGATTTAGAAGAAGTTTCACTGTTAAACACGATTTTCATAGTTCTCTGGATTATGGGGCCCGCATATATAGCAAATAGTGTTGCTGTATTGACAGGAGGAAAATATCCAATTGACCAAGGAAAAACATTATCTGACGGAAATCGAATTTTAGGTGACGGTAAAACATGGAGTGGTCTCTTAGGAGGTACTTTAGGAGGTATTGCGTTTGGATTGTTACTAGATGCTGGAGATAGTAGAATGGCGTTAGAGTACCTAACTGGTGAAGAATACGAACATAGCTTGTGGGGTGATAGCTCCATTCTAGTGTTTTTCTTATTGTCATTTGGTGCTTTGTTTGGGGACATGTCAGCTTCTTTCTACAAAAGAAGACAAAATCTGCAAAGGGGTGATAAGTTTGCACTTTTAGACATGTATGATTTCATATTTATGTCACTTCTATTGTGCTTTATTTTTCAGCAAAATTGGCTAGTCTCGTGGATTTTAGATGGTTGGGTGCCTCTTTTCACAATACTTGTTCTCACTCCATTTCTACATAGAGGTGTGAACATTATTGGTTACAAAATTGGTGTTAAGAACGAACCTTGGTAATTACTTAGTTTGTCGTAATTTCTTCAAACTAGAACCTAACTTATGAATTAATTGAGTTTTACTAAAATCTACACTCACTTTTAGTGAGCCTCCCGCATTAGACCAATTACCCGGATGACACCCCTTACTAAGTTGGAAATCACAATCTAAATTAGATAATATGCTTGATAATTCTTCTACTTTTGGTGATTTAACAGCTTCAGAAAGAGGTACTTTACGTCCTTCAGAACGCTTTAGTCTGTGATCAAAATATTCAGGATAAATTACTACGGGCTTTTTGGAAGACATTAGTCTTGCATTAGGACAGCATTAACCATACCGTGCTGACCTGGCCTTGAAGTTACTTTAGCATTACCCTTTTCTGTTGAAATAATAGAACCTTTAGTAATGATATTCTGTCTAACGTAATTTGGATTTGCAGTATTTTCAACAACTTCCAATATTTTAGAAACTGCGGTTTTACCTGATTTAGGATCGGTAAGAGAAACTGATTCAGTTCTCAAAAGCCTATCTTTTCGACCTCCACCCCTTGCTCTAGCGACTTTCTTGGTAAATTCACCTACTTTAGCTTGTTGAAGCTCACGACCAATCTCAGATCTCTTCTTGCTACTATGCGGAGAAAGTCTTCCTCCCGTAGATTTTCTTTTAGATTTTCCTTGCCAAAGTGCCATGTGTATTCGATTGCACAAGAGTATTGTATTTAAGATTTAATATTTTAATTTTATAGGAAATTCTTAAATACAAAACAACTCAGGGAACTTTATGTCTATAGAGAAGATGTCTGCTAAAGCTAAAGAATTAAAGGGTAAAGGACACTCAACTAGGGAAATATGCCAAGAGATGCATTTGTCTCAAGCAACGGTTGAATGGCTTTTGGCTAAGCAAGCGTCTGACAACTTTACAGAGGGTTTACCTGCAGATGTTAAAGTAGGATGGAGAACTATTGGGGTTTCTGGTACAAGAATACAAGCAATTGCTGAGATAATGGCAGATGTAATACTTGAAGAACAAGAAAATCAACAATTCGATTTAGACATGGTTGCGGGACTAACCAATAACGGAGTGCCTTTAGCAACAATTATATCTGATATTTTAGGATTAGATTTCGGAATGATAAGGCCAAGCAGAGGTGAAGGTAATGAAACAAATTATGCTTCAAACTATGCAGGATTAGATGGTAAACACATAGTCGTAGTTGATGATGTTGTAAGCTCGGGTTCTACCGCAACCGAGGCAATCGATTTCGTGAGAAAGGAAGGTGGAATTCCTGTATTAGTAACGGTTCTCATTAACAAGAAAGCAGACGATGAAATTAACAAGGTTCCATTAAGGGCCTTAATTCGAGCCAGGCCGGTAAGAGAGTAAGTAATGCACTGGGCAGATGTAATTGCCGAAAAATTATTGAGGAGTGGGAAAAAGCACGTCATTTCATCAGGAATAACGCCATCCGGACCAATTCATCTTGGAAGTATGAGAGAAATACTTACTGCTGATGCTATTGTTAAGGCCGTTAATGACAAAGGAGGAGATGCGAAGTTAATCTATATTGCAGATAATGCAGACCCATTAAGAAAAGTGTACCCTTTTTTAGATTCAAAAATTTATAATAAATATGTTGGAATGCCTCTTGCTGAAATTCCCTCTCCTGACGGAAATGGTAGTTACGATCGATATTTTTTAAAACCTTTTTTTCAATCACTTGAAACTGTTGGTGTCTTTCCAGAGGTAGTTGAGAACTATAATTCTTACAAAGAAGGCAACTTTGCAGAATGTACAAAGTTATTTGTTGATAATAAAGAGGAGACACGTGAAATTTTAGAGAAAATATCTGGTAGACAATTGCCAAAGAAATGGTTTCCTTGGACTTTTTTGGATAATGATGGCACTCT
>JAPOKN010000047.1 GCA_029977605.1 Methanobacteriota archaeon | reverse complement strand
TAAATCGAGAGCTGTCTGACGGCCATAGCGGCGGTGATCACCCGTTCCCATTCCGAACACGGAAGTTAAGCCCGCCAGCGTATTCAATGGTACTGTGGTGCGCGAGCCCACGGGAACTTGAGTACGCCGTCAACTTTTTTTACGATTAATTCAATATACCCACCCTTGGTAAACAATTAACATGGACGGAAAGGAAATCACGGACGCACTATCGAACGTGAAGGATTCTTATTTCAATAAAGATTTGATTACTTTGGGTTACATCAAAGGAATGTCTATTGGGGATAAAGAATTACGATTTACCCTTAGATTACCTGCTCCTTTAATGCCGAATCACGAAGAACTTGCTCAAAAATGTAGAGATGCTCTAAAAGATGTAAATGGCCTTGAAAATATTGAAATTAAAAAAGATTGGGAAGTACAACGATTACCAGCTCTCAATCAGCCTAATACTCCTCAAGCTTTAACAAACGTAAAAAATATTATTGCGATAGCTTCTGGAAAAGGCGGTGTTGGAAAATCAACAGTTACAGTATGTATTGCTGAGGCTTTCGCTAATGCAGGAGCAAAAGTTGGTGTTCTAGACATTGATGTTTATGGACCAAGTATCCCAAACATGGTAGGATTAGGATCCCATCAACTAGGCGGAGCTCAAGAAGGAGTTCTAGAACCTGTAGAAGCTCATGGAATGAAAATCATGTCTATGGGATTCTTAGCAACAAAAGATACTCCCGTAGTCTGGAGAGGACCTATCGCTTCACAACTTGTACAACAATTCTTAGGAGCTGTAGACTGGGGAGAATTAGATTATTTGTTTGTTGATATGCCACCAGGAACTGGAGATATTCAACTTACATTATCACAAAGTGTTCCACTAACTGGAGCAGTAATTGTAACAACTCCACAGGAAATAGCTCATACTATTGCTGAAAAAGGATTGAGAATGTTCCAACAAGTTAAGATTCCAATATTAGGTATTGTTGAAAATATGGCCGGTTTCACACCACCTGGTTCTGAAGAAATTTTCCATATATTCGGAGAAGGCGGAGGAACTTCTGCAGCCGAAGAGTTTGATTTACCATTGTTAGGCCAAATTCCAATCAGGCAAGATCTTCGAGAAGCAATGGATAACGGTAAAGTTTTTACAAATGATAATATCGATTCAATTGCATCATTAATTGCAGTCGAAGCAATGGCTGTTGTAACTAATGAAGAATTATCTCCATTTGCTCCTCAAGAAATTAATTTAGCCAATGATGGTGAAACCTTAGTTATCAAATGGCAAGATAATGTTGAACACGTAATTTCTGCATTCAATGTACGATTTATGTGTCCATGTGCTCATTGTGTAGATGAGATAACTGGAGAGAAACTAGTCAAAGAAACTGACATACCTCCAGATGTTAAAATTACCGAATCCGTACCGGTAGGAAGATATGGTGTTAGATTTACTTTTACAGATCCAAGCCCTGGTGCTGGAGCTGGAATTTACACCTTCTCTTTCCTCAGAAAACTTGGAGAAGATGCAGCTCAGAATTCATCTTTTGATGCGTAAGAACCCTTATTAATCACAATAGAAGTAAACAATTATGTTAGCACAGGAAATCAGAATACGCGGTGAACCAACTGCAGACCCACAAAAATGTAGATTTGTACTAGAAGCCGAAGTACTTTCTCGTTCTCCTGTTAGCTTCGATAGAGATTCTGACACAAGCAAGGCACCTTTAGCTGCAAAACTACTAGCTTTACCATACATTGCTGGAGTAAGTATTAGCGGTTCAGCCGTTACACTAACTGGAGACAATGTTGAAAGTTGGCCAGCTATTGGAAAAGAAATCGGTGGAGTAATTCGTGAACAAATTAAAACCGGTGAACCTGCTGTAGAAGAAGAAGTCATGGATATCGGAGATGCAGACTTATTCACTCAAGTAAATTTATTGATCAAAAATGATGTTAATCCTAGCATTGCAGCCCACGGTGGAGTAATTACTTTACACAGCGTAAATGATGGAAAAGCTTTCGTCACAATGGGTGGTGGATGCCAAGGATGTTCAGCATCAAGCATTACACTGAAACAAGGAGTAGAATCTTACATTGTGGCAAAAGTTGACGGTGTAAACGAAATTGTTGATATGACTGATCACTCTGAAGGTGAAAATCCATACTATACTCAACCTATACCACAGGCTGGCCAAACTGGAGGAGGCTGTGGATGCAGCTCTGGTGGTCAATCCAGCGGCGGTAGTTGCAGTACCGATGCAGGCCCAAGCCAAGGTGGCGGCGGCGGATGCGGTTGTCATTAATTTTCTAAGCGTCAGTTTTAATACTTGCATTATATACCCATAATATCTTTACAAGGTTAAATGGCAGAAGAAGAACAGATTGAAGATAATTCCATAGAGGAAGAAAAGGTTGAAGATGAACCTGAAATTGAGGCTAGTTCTACTGAAGAAGAGGAAGAAAGTGCACCTATAGAATATACAAAAAAACTTGGTGCTGAGGAAGAAAATGAGGAAGAAGAAGAAAGTCCATTTACACAATTTATCAACAATAGTATCGAATACTTAGATGGAAGAAGCAGAAAGGTAGTTCTCTGGACTCTAGCTATTTTCTTGATCAGTACTTTTAATTTTATTGCATGGAATTTTGTAGAAAGTGAATATTTGAAATATACAGGGGTTTTACTTTCAACAATGCTACTGTTTTCCGCAATGTGTGGAACTCTAATATCTTACAACGTTTATAATAAAATTCATGAAAAAAATGTAGATGTTAGACTTTCTGGGCTGATACTATCAGTAGGAAGCGTTCTTGTTACACTATTTTTTATGATTTACCAAATTCAGAATAATGATTGTTTAACCGAGTTTTCAGAAGCTAAATGTGATGCAGACATTTCGCTCAGAGCTGTAATCACTATCTCTGTTTATGCTGGAAGCATAGGAATTGTAATGCTAATTTATGGATTAGGATTGCTGGAGAAAAATTTAGTACCTTATGCTGTAGCAATTGCATTTGGAGGATCACTGATTCTAACTATTGTTTTACTGATGTCTGTTTACAGTTGGATTGAAGAATCAGTGTGGTTGTTACTTATTCCTTTACTTTTCCTTGGTATGGGGCTAGCAGGTTTGCATCACAGAAGATACCAACTTGCTGGATTCGTTATTGGATGTTACATTACTGGACTTGCAGGTATTGGATGGCTGATTGAACCAAATCTAGCTTCCGGAGGATTCCTTGGAGGCGGTTTACCTATGACTGGTTCAGGATTGCTCTTTATTTTGAGGAGAACTGACCGAGAAGCAAGAGAAAAAATATTATCTAATTCTCAGTCACTTTTGGAAAAAGGATTCCCAAGTAAAGCATTGGATGCTTCTAATCGTTTGATTAGACGAGCCCAACGAGATGGAGTATTGATGCAGGATTCAAGAATGTGGCTTAGCAAAGCTAGAGCACTGACAGGCCACCGAGAATACGGCCGATCAATTACTTACTACTCTATGGCTTTAGAAATAGACCAGAATAATGAAGACTTATGGTTTGAAAAAGGTGAATTACATAGAAAACTTAAGCAATGGGAAGAAGCTGAAGCCTGTTATCTAAATTCTACCGAAATAAGATACACTCATGGTGAAGCTTGGCTAAAATTAGCTCAAATGAAAGAGAGAAGAGAAAAATTAATTGAAGCTGAAGATGCTTATGTTATTGCTCTGGAACTAGATAGTAACCACGGATTTGCATACTTAGGATTAGGGAGAGTACAATCAAAATTAGAAAGGGTGAAAGAAGCTCTAAAATCTATTGAAAAATCTATTGCATTACTCAAGGAAGATTACAGGCCTTACATGGTTAGAGGCGATATTTACTACAGTATTGGAGATTATGAAAGAGCAGATGCTAAAGGATATTCAAAAGCAGTAAACATACGTCCTGACTTGAAAAATGGATGGAGAAAATTAGCTAAAGTCTATCGTTCACAGGACAAAAAAGAATTACTTATCATGGCACTTTCAAGAATCTTAGAGATTGATTCAGAAGATGAATCTGCCCTATGGGAAAGAGCTGAATGCCACTTTGAAGAAAAGAAATTAGGAGACTCCATGGGAGATATTCACCGATTATTAGCTCTAAACCCAGGTAATCAGAAAGCTAGAAAGTTTAAAGCTAAAATTCTAGAAAAACTCGATACTAGGGAGTGGGATTAATGTTCAAATTAAAAATAAGAAGTTTGAACAGTGATTATGGAAGTACAACTGAGCAATTAGTTACTGATTTTCTAAGAGCTATTGGATTTTTAGGTAACGATGGGGGAAGAAACAAAGTTACAAAAAGATCTCAAACTGGAATTTTATTATTTACCAAATGTCTGATACCTCATCCTAAAAAGTCATGGACAACCAGTGAAATTGCAAAGGAATTAGGTGTTCCATTACAAGCAATTTACAGACACTTACAATGGTTAAGAGAAGTTGGATTTTTAACTGAGGATTTTCCAGGGAAAGCTGAGGATCCAAAAAAAGTAAGACTCTGGCATTATGATTTGAATAAAGCATGGGCTGGTGTTGAGAATAGAGCTAGAATTTCTTTAGAAACATATCGCGAAATAGTTGATAATCTAAATAAAAAATTAAAAGAATCAAAAAATGAAGTTCCTAATGATATGATAAATGTCGGTAAAGAAGAAAATTTTGAAATAAAATTGAGAGAAGTTAAGAGAGAGGAAGAGGCAACATACGAAAGTGACTTAGGGACATTAGGAAGAGGCATCGGATTACTCTCTAATCACCATTATCCTTACAATGAATCAATGCCATACAAAATTATTGATGAGTGTTTCTTACAAAGACCTGATAGGGCATGGACTGCTGAAGAAGTAGCTGCTTGGATAGAAACTACAAGACCTACTGCATACAGGCATTTGAACAAACTCATCTCGCTAGGGCTTATCGAAAGATGCAGAGCTGCAGACGGTGGACCACCAACCAGCGCTTTCCATTTACGGAAAGGATCAATGAAAAAAGGATGGCAAAAGATTGAAACCGAAATTGAAATGATTTTAGACCAATATAAGAAAATAATTAAGCAAATATCTGAAACAAATGAATAAACATCATCCTGCTAACAATGTAACTCCTAAAGGAGATTATCTCAAAAATAAGAATGTCTGGTTAGCCGTAACTGGATCGGTATCTTGTGTTGAAAGTGTGGGAATTGCCAGAGAATTACTAAGATATGGAGCAAATGTTACTATTGTAGCTAACAGGGCTGCTCTCGAATTAGTTGGTGAAAAGGCATTGGAATTTGCTTGTGGCAAGCCTATAATCAAAGAGATAACTGGACAAGTAGAACACGTTATAGCTGGACATGACGCTGACTTATTGATTATTGCCCCTTGTTGTGCTACTAGTTTAGGTAAAATGGTCCATGGAATTGGAGACAATCCACCAATGTTAGTTGCTCTAACCTGTATTGGTGCAAAAACACCGATGATTGTAGCACCTGCAATGGACAAAAATATGGCAAATTCTAAAATTATAAAGCAAAATTTGAAAGAAGTAAGTAAATTTGCGACCGTTTTAGAGCCAATAATGGTTGAAGGTAAGGCTAAATTGCCTTCAAAGTTTAGAATAACTGCAGAAGCATGCAAAGTTGCTGGCTCAAATGATTTAAAAAAAAGTAAAATTCTAGTCATCGGAGGTGGAAGTAGTGAAGAACTTGATGATGTTAGAGTAATAACTAACAAATCAACTGGTAAAATGGCAAAACATATTGCTGAAACTGCATTCAGCATGGGTGCTGAGGTAGAACTTTGGATGGGGAATACGACTGAAACAGTTGGTGAATGGATTACACAAAAGAATTTTAGTTCAACTTATGATTTAAATCAAAAAATAAAAAAACTTGGAAAGTATGATGCAATACTTGTTCCCGCAGCATTATCTGACTTTATTCCAATCAAAAATAAAGGTAAAATAAGTTCCAAAAAAATACCTGAAATTAAACTAAAAAAAGCTAAAAAAAGTATCGAAATGATCCGAAAGAAGCACAAAGGAATACTGTGTGCTTTCAAACTAGAATCTGGCCTTAATGACGATGATTTAATTGAAAAAGGAAGTGCTCTTTTGAAAAATTCAGACTTTGTTGTAGCAAATCATTCCAAAGTTTTAGGGGAGGAAAATACAAAATTAGCTATCATAACAAAGAAAGGGAATAAGTGGATCGAAGACACCAAAATTAATGCTTCAAAATCAATATTAAAAGAAATTTCTAAAAAAATCTAAGCCTTGTGAGATTGTAATTTTCTAATATCTATAGTAAGGAGTGCATTTCGAATTACATCTTCAGGAACTCTTTGCAAGATTCCCATTACTTGTAATTCATCAATAATGTTGCCTCCGTGATATGTTGCTTCACGAGGCTTGAGACCAAATTCTCTAATTAAATGACGCTCAATTACTCTTTTTGCTGTAGTGGCATGGCCTGGATAATATGTCTCTTGTAGCATTTCAATTACCGATTTTATACGAATCTTGAAGTTTTTTTTCTTCTCGGCTTCTATTCTCTGTTTTTCGTCCAAATATTCCTCTATAGCTGTGTATTCAGCCGAAAGGTGTCGTAATAAACGTATGCCTTAGCTTAATTCTAAACCCCCCCGCCAATGTATCAAGACTCAGCCGAGGTCGCTTAGCCTGGTATAGCGCGGGCCTGGAAAGCCCGTGGGAGCAATCCCTCGCGAGTTCAAATCTCGCCCTCGGCGCCATTTTAATTTTGAAAAATCATAAACTTTAATTAATATTCGGCAAAAATCTCTGATTTTCCATCTTTTATTGAGTAAATCGTCCAAGTTTCAGACTTTTCACCACCCATACCTGGCGATCCTGCAGGCATACCTGGAAGTGAAATTCCATCAATGTCAGGTTTTTCTTCAAGAAGTTGATCTATAATTTCGAAAGGGACATGCCCAACTACATAGTACCCTTCTACCAGTGACAAATGACAACTTCTTTTGTCATCTGGAATTTGATATTCATTCATGATTGTCTCAATATCGCCCACGTTTCTAACTTCAACTTCCCAACCATCATCCTCCATCATTTCAACATAAACACCGCAACATCCGCAAGTTGTGGTTTTGTAAACAATAACTTCAGACTTTTCAGAAGAGTCGAGCAGATTGGATATGATTATTCCCAAAATGAAGCAAAGTAAAACACCACTCACAACATAAGGCTGGGGATTACTGGATATTCGATTTATCAGTGAATCACTAGTTGACTGTTTGCGACCCAATCTTTTACCTTTTTTAGACACCATTGCTATACAATTAAACATGGTATATAGAACTTAAGAACATTGCAAATCTCGCCCTTGGCACCTTATTCTACTGGACTTAAATAACATCAGATCTAATTAATTCAATTATTACAATCAATATACAAATTATACTGATTATAATACCAATTCGCCCTCTCTTTACTTTAGAAGATGGCCTGAAACCCAAAATCGGCTCAGTCTTGTCTGCTAAATTTTCTTCAATTTTAC
>JAPOKN010000006.1 GCA_029977605.1 Methanobacteriota archaeon | reverse complement strand
CTGCCACTGGTTGAGCAACAACGGGTTCGGCTGCCACTGGTTGAGCAACAACGGGTTCGGCTGCTACTGGTTGAGCAACAACGGGTTCGGCTGCCACTGGTTGAGCAACAACGGGTTCGGCTGCTACTGGTTGAGCAACTGTAGCATCAGTTACAGGAGGATCGACTGGAATCCGAGGTCCAAACAATCCAAACCATTTTTTACGTGTCTTAACTTCAGGAGAAACTTCTGGAACTGGAGCTGCAGGAATAGTCTCCGCTACCTGAACTGGCTCTGCAACACTCACTGGTGCCTGAACCTCAAGTTCCTGAATTTGAGATGAAGGCTCTAAATCAGTTGCAAAAGATTGCTGCGTATTATCAAACTCATCTAATTCTTGGTACTGAGTGTCATCATAATCGTCCTCATGTTCATCATCATAATCTTCGTCATAATATGAGTAATTGCGATAGATGTAACCTACAGATAAAAGACCAAAAATTAAAACTCCTGCAAAAACTAATGTATTTGAAGACTCATCTTCAGATGCCTCTAATGTCTTAACCTTGAATGAATAAGATTCTGATATGCGCTGACTATTTTCATTCATCATCCAAACTTGAAGGTTGTAAATTTCTATATCTGATGTTGCAGGAATAGAAGTTCTCATTGTTATTTCAACGGACTGTTGACTAGGAAGCAAGGTCTTGAATGAACCATAAGAAATTTGCTTACCATCTTTGTCAAAGAAAGTTATCCAATCTTTTGCTAATTGATCATTAGCAGATAGGCCAGACACTTCAAAGTAAATTCTCTTAGCCTCATTGATATCTAAATTAGTAATATCGAAAGTATGAGAAGAAGAACTACCTATAGGAGAAGATAGTTGAAGATTTGAATCTCTAAGATTAATCAAACCACTTTGACTAAATTCTATAGACATAGTTGTAGATTCTTTATTTCCATTTCCTGCAGATGTAGCTTCAATCTCAACTAAAGTACTTGTTCCAAAATAAGTATCTCTTGGAGTTAACTTAACTGTAATCTCAGCTTCTTGTTCTGGATTTAAAGAAGAAACAAAACTTGGAGTAAATGAATAAACAAAAGCTTCATCTTGTGATGAACCTGCAATATTATAATTGTTTTCAGTATTTCCCCTATTAGTCACTAAGACCTTTAGCTCTAAAGGTTCTCTATCTTTGATTATAAACGAATCTCCGTCAAAATTATCATTACCCGTTTCAACTACTTCTATAGTAAAATCCCAGTCAGGCTCAGCCTCTTCAGCTGTTGTAGTTAATGTTTTTGAATCTTTTATCGATGAATCAGAAGCTGCAGTAACTGTTACTGTTGTTGACAATTCTTGACCATCTGAAACTGAATCTTGAGGAGAAATGGTGACTTTGATAGTCTTGCTTTCCCCTGCATCTAAATTGAAATCTGTAAAGTCTATTGAAATATCCCAATCATTGTCATACTCTGTTGTTACAATAAAATCATCATCTCCCGAACCTGTATTTCTAACTGATAATGTGTATATCGCATTGTTTCCTAATACTACTTTCTTTGAAATACTAGATACTGCATCCATTTCAACATCAGGTTTAGGGGTAATATAGATACTTAAAATTGAATTTTTAACCCAGTTATTACTACTTAGAGAGTCAGTAACTTTAACATTGACATCGTAATCATTATCTCCTGCAGGTAAACTATTGCCTTCATAAGACCATAAAAATTGAACTTCAATGTGATTGCTTTTTTCAGATACTGAATCTACTGAGGACTCCCAAAGAGATTCATCTTTAGGACCCATTGATAATTCGTATCTATCTTTACTATTAGATAAAATATCATCTACACCAAAGACTGAATAAACTTTAACGTAGACTGTTACTTCAGATTGACCTTCATTGACAAACGGTTCACCGCCATTTCTCATCTGAATATAGCTTACGGATAAATCCACTCCAGTATTCCTGGATGAAGAACCATATTCCATAAGAATTGTAGTATTAGCAGGTGGTGTAGGTGGCGGAGTACCTGCCTGTGCAGTCCAACTTGCCTCCACTAGTAAAGTAATCGGAGAAGTATCAAGATTAGTCAAATCAAAGTCTGAAGAACCTGTAATTTCAATAGTATCTCCAGCTGCAACGTCTTCTGAAAATTCAAAAGCATCTAAATTATTACCATCCTGCACAATAGTATACCTTAGGTTAACTGTAGCATCCCTATTAGATGAAACCCAAGCATTTCCAGACCAATCGCCCGAAATATTCGAATCAATGTCTAACGAACCTGTACTCCATCGACCAATTTCCCTGAAAACGCCCTGCTGATCTTGCTCATTAGAGGCTATCACTACGGATTCAACATTCGAACCCGACGGAGAGTCAATTGACAAAGTACCTTCAGGCTCTCCAGAAATATACAAAGGAACTGAACCGAAAGTTTCTCCTTCAGCGCTACTAGCTAATAATAGCAAAAATGCAAATGACAGAAACAATCCTATTTTCTTCATTTTTTACACTAATCTTTGATGCCGTAATTCCAAATCTTATCGCCTATATAATGTAATGACTTTATGGCCTTACCTTTCTCAGACATAAGCATCTCTTTTGCGTCCATCAACGCTACACCAATTGCTAATGGTTTATGATGGTTTTCCTCCCTTATCCACACGTGCTGACCTTTGGTAACTTCTGGGCTTACATCATTAATCCCTGCCGACATAGTATTAGCCCCATTACAAACATAAGGAACTGCACCCATATCAACCTGAACCCAGCCATTTTCTACTGAATTCATAAGCAAACCTCTGACTGCTAAATGCACCAAATTATTATCAATAAGTGCGATAATGTTACCTTTCGAAATTAATACATCAAAATTATCTGTTTTACCAATTTCAAATTTGCCTGCTGAGATAGGCATCTCAAGATTATGTGTTGATAATATACCTTCTTTGATAGAGCGTGCTTCTTTCTTGTTAATCGGCCTACGCTTTTTTACAATTAGTTCTGATGCCACTAGTATCCATAGAGAGCATTTTATGTAGGTCTTCCCATGCAAAATTGTGAAAGTCAGTGTTATAGGTACTGGATATGTAGGATTAGTAACAGGCGCTACGTTAGCTGATTTAGGAAATCAAGTAGTATGTTTAGACATTTTAGAAGAAAAAATAGACATGCTGAACAGCGGAAAGTCTCCAATATTCGAACCAGGACTTGAAGAACTTATACAAAAGGGAATTAAGACTAAGAATCTAATTGGATCTATTGAAATAGAGCAGCATGTAAGAAATTCTGATATTACATTTATTTGTGTTGGTACGCCTTCTGATAAAGATGGAAATATTGATTTAAGCTACATTAAATCTGCATCATCAACAATAGGAAGAGCTCTCAGAGATAAGAGTGGAGAGCATACTGTGGTTGTAAAATCAACTGTAGTACCATTGACTACGGAAGATGTCGTAATGCCGAATATATTAAAGAAAAGTGGATGGAAAAGAGAAAACTTAGGAATAGGAATGAATCCTGAATTTTTGAGAGAAGGAAGTGCAATAAATGATGCTCAAAATCCTGATAGAATTGTAATTGGATATGCAGACGAAATTGCTAAAAAAACTTTAAACCATCTGTACGAACCTTACAAATGCACTAAACTGGAGTGTATTCCAAGAACTGCTGAATTGATAAAATACGCTTCAAATTCTTTCCTAGCTGCAAAGATTTCTTTTGTAAACGAAATTGCAAATATGTCCAACATATGGGGAATTGACTTTCAAGAAGTCGCCGAAGGAATGGGATTAGATAGTCGCATTTCAGCTGAATTCCTCAGAGCCGGTGCCGGGTTCGGAGGTTCATGTTTCCCAAAAGATGTTAAAGCTCTGGCCGCAGCTGCAAAGAACTCAAACGTAGAGTCTCTTATGCTCAAAGCTACTTTAGAAGTTAATGATATACAACCAAAAATAATAGTTAAAATGGCTGAAGAAAGGCTAGGTATAATCAAAGGAAAGAAAATTGCAATCCTGGGTCTTGCTTTCAAACCGGATACAGACGACGTAAGAGAAAGTCGAAGTGAAATTGTTATAAAAGAATTGATTGAAAAAGGAGCTGAAGTCACAGCTCACGACCCTGAAGGAATGCCTAATTTCAAAGAAATAATCGACGTATCAATGATGCCCACACACGAATTGGCTACTGAAAAAGCTGATTGTGTAATTATAATGACAGAATGGAACCTTTACAAAAATTTGGATTTACGATCTTTGCTGCAACGAATGAACGGTAATGTTTTAATCGATGGAAGAAGAGCTCTAAACGCAAAAGAAGCTGAAAAAACAGGTTTTGACTATAAAACCATAGGATTAGGCTAAACAAATTATTTTATAACCCCTTCAGGTGAAGCATCACCCCGATACGGTCCGAGAACTGCTTTCGGGAAATTATGGTAAAAAATGAGTAAAGGAACGGCTGCACAGGGTAAACGCCAGAAACAGACCCACTTAATATGTAGAAAATGTGGTCGCCATGCTTATCACATGCGTAAAAAAAGATGTGCTTATTGTGGATTTGGAGCAAGCGCTAAAAATCGTAAATATAATTGGGCAAAAACTCACTAATTAATTTTTAATGAAAAGACTAAATCCCCCCTTTCACATGTTCAACTGATAACTAAATGTGCGGTATTCTTGGAATTTTAGCTAATAAAGGTCCAGTTAGCAATTTGTTGTACGATGGCCTATTAGTTTTACAGCATCGCGGCCAAGACGCTGCAGGTATTGTTGTATCTGACGAAGACAAATTACATTTGAGAAAGGATAATGGATTAGTTAATGATGTTTTTCAAAAAGAGCACATCCATAATTTAAGAGGAAGGGCTGGAATTGCACACGTAAGATATCCAACCGCAGGTACGGCCTCTGCTGCGGAAGCTCAGCCACTTTATGTTAATCATCCCTATGGAATTTCACTTGCCCATAACGGAAATTTGACTAATGCTGAGGCATTAACTAAAGAACTTTACAAAGAAAATTTAAGACATATTAATACTAACTCTGATTCTGAAATTCTACTAAATATTCTAGCAAACGAACTTGAAAATAACCGAAAAGAGACTGAAGCACCTAACCTAAAACCTGATGATTTGTTCAAAGCTGTAACTGGATTACATAAAAGATGTTCTGGTGGATATGCAGTAGTAGGAATGATTGCTGGATATGGGCTATTTGCATTTCGCGATCCAAATGGAATTAGACCTTTAGTTTACGGAAAAAATAATACTGGTGATGATTATTCCTGGGGAATTTCCTCTGAAAGCGTTGCACTAAACTCACTAGGATTTGATACTGTAAATGATTTGGCACCTGGAGAAGCTATGTTCATTGATGATGATGGGAATATGTACAGGGAGCAATGTAGTGATAGTACTAAATTATCTCCATGTATTTTTGAATATGTATATTTTGCTAGACCTGATTCAGTTATTGACGGAGTTTCAGTTCACCAAGCTAGACTTAACATGGGTACAAAATTAGCTCAGAAAATTCTGAAAGAATGGCCCGAACACGATATTGATGTCGTAATACCTGTGCCAGATAGCGGAAGAATTTCTGCAATTCAAGTAGCAAAAGAATTAGATATTGATTACCGAGAAGGTTTAGTTAAAAATCGATACATTGGCAGAACATTTATCATGCCCGGCCAATCATTGAGAAGAGATTCAGTCAGAAAGAAATTGAATACTGTCGAACATGAGTTTATAGGTAAAAAAGTACTCTTAGTTGATGATTCAATAGTTAGGGGAAACACATCAAGAAAAATAGTTGAAATGGCAAGACTCTCTGGAGCAAAGAAAGTTTACTTTGCATCAGCTGCACCTCCCGTACGATTTCCGAACGTTTATGGAATTGATATGGCTGCATCAAGCGAATTCATAGCTAATAAAAACACAATCGAGGAAATCGCCGATAATATGGGTGCGGACAAATTATTTTATCAAGATTTAGAAGATTTGGTAGAAAGTGTAAAGTTTGAAGCTACTGGACCCCAAGAATTTGACACTTCATGCTTTAATGGATTTTATGTAACTGAAAATGTTTCATCTGAATATTTAGAGAAAATTGAAAAAATAAGAAGTGATTCTTCAAAAAACCATGCAAGTTCTAATGAAGAACCTATTGGGATACATAATCAAGGCTAATTCCAAATAAAAAAAGTTTCATTCCCAAATCTTAAGGCTTGAATTGTTTCACCTTCCCAATTAGATGGAGAAACTGCTTCAACTGTTTGATGTGTGTAAGGATCAAGAAGTAAAAATTGATCATTCCTAGAACTTATTATCTGGACTTCTGCAGGCTTCTCCAAAATATTCGGATTTCTAAGTGTATCAATCTCTACCATCTTTTTTGTGTAAGGAGCTTCCATGAGCCTTAATTTAGCTTTTCTACGATCTAACCTAGTAACTCTATAGACTTTTTCTTGTATTAGCAAATAATCTCCCACCAGAAAACTAGGCAATCGTACTCCAAAAGTATGTCTTAGAAGATCTCTACCGTCTTTACGGCCAACTAAGGTATTAGTTTCATTTACATGCCCTCCAAATTGAATCATTAATTCTCTGGCTAAAGAGCGAGCTCGTTCTGTAGAGGATAATTGAAAATCAAACCCTCCTTTCGCAGGTCCATTCTCAGTTGAAAAAAATTCTGAGGGTGATGAATCTATATCTTTGAAAACTTTTTCGACTGCCGCGTCCAAAACTGATTTTTGTTTAGTCCTAATTTGTAATATGGCCTCATAGTATCCTCCTGCATGACGAGAACAAGTCTGACACACTTGATATTTTATCTCTACAACTCCTTCTAAATCTGATTCCAGACTGAGACCTCCATAATTTGCTTTTGTATTTGCTTTAACTCTAAATTTAGCAGGATCTAATTGCTTCAATGACAAATCAGTTTTTTGCTGAGACAAATCTTTTTGCCAAATAATTGATGTTTCAAAAAAATGACTTACCGCAGATTCAAGATTATCAAATTCAAGCCAAGTTCCAGGTATTTTTAGAGAATAACATGACTTACAATCAACCATTCTCAGTACATCTGGAAGACGCGAAATAGCTACTGTTTCGCGTACACATTTGTGGCAAATTTGAGAAATAAGTGGAGGCTCAGCCCCGCACTTTAGGCAAATATCCATTAATCATCTAAAGGAGGGGGATTTTGTTTTTTATGCTTCGAAAGTTTTTTGTTTGAGGTTACTTAATCAAATACATGAAATCATTTAAACCAAATAAAAAAATTAAGGATAATGCATACGTTGGTAGTATAGAAAAATACAATGAAATATATGATTATTCAATTAAGAACCCTGAAGGTTTCTGGGCTGAACAAGCTGAAAGGATTACTTGGTTTAAAAAATGGAATAAGGTCTGGAATTGGGACTTTGACAAGGCTGATATTAGTTGGTATGAAGGTGCAGAACTAAATGCGTGTTACAATTGTGTCGATAGACATGTTGATAATGGGTACGGTAATGAAATTGCTCTCATTTGGGAGGGAAACGATTCTTCGGAAAGTAAGAAATTATCTTACAATAATCTTTTGACGGAAGTACAACTTGCTGCAAACTCTTTGAAAAGTTTGGGAGTAGAGAAGGGAGATCGTGTTTGTATTTACATGCAAATGATACCTGAATTAACAATTGCATTGTTAGCTTGTGCAAGAATAGGGGCCGTACATTCAGTTGTATTTGGTGCTTTTTCTCCAGATAGTTTAGAATCTAGAATTAATGATTCAGAATGTAAAGTGCTTGTTACTCAGGATACTGGAGTTAGAGGAACTAAGAATGATATACCAATGAAAGCGAATGCGGACAAAGCTGTCAAGAATACGCCATCAATTGAAAAGATTCTAGTTGTCAAAAGAACCGGAAGCCCTGTTGAAATGGAACCGAGTAGAGATGTTTGGTGGCATGAAGCTATAGCTTCAGCAGATAGTACTTGTGAGCCTGAAATAATGAATGCTGAAGATCCATTGTTCATTTTGTATACTAGTGGCTCAACAGGAAAACCAAAAGGTGTAATGCACACTACTGGAGGGTATATGGTATACACTTCAACTACTCACCATTACATTTTTGATTATAAACCTGGAGAAATTTATTGGTGTACTGCAGATATCGGATGGATTACTGGACATTCATACATTGTTTACGGCCCTATGGCAAATCGTGCGGTAACTGTAATGTTCGAAGGCGTACCTAACTATCCGGACTATGGTAGATTTTGGGAAATTGTTGAGAAACATAAAGTGAATATTTTTTACACTGCACCAACCGCACTGCGTGCTCTAATGAAAGAGGGAGATGATTGGCCTAAAAAATATAATCTTGAAAGTCTAAGACTACTGGGAACGGTTGGAGAGCCGATAAAAGAACCTGAATGGATGTGGTACCATTCGATTATAGGAAATCAAAAATGTCCAATAGTAGATACTTGGTGGCAAACTGAAACTGGCGGAATAATGATTACACCATTACCTGGAGTTACTGAAACAAAACCTGGATCTGCAACCAGACCTTTCTTTGGAGTTTTACCTGAATTAGTAGACGATGATGGAAATGTTTTGGAAGGAAATAATGTTGAAGGAAATTTGGTAATGCAAAGACCTTGGCCAAGTATAATGAGAACTGTTTATGGAGACCATAAGAGATTTTTTGATACTTATTTTTCACGATTTCCGGGGAAATACTTCTCAGGTGACGGATGTAAAAGAGATGAAAATGGATATTATTGGATAACTGGAAGAGTTGATGATGTTATTATTGTATCTGGACATAATCTAGGTACTGCAGAAATTGAAGGCTCTATAGGAGGACATCCTGATGTTGCAGAAGCTGCTGTAGTCGGATATCCGCATGACATTAAGGGAAATTCAATCTATGCTTTTGTAACGCTGAGAACAGGAAGAGAGATTACCGAAAATACCAGAACTGAAATTGCTAAAATCGTAAGAGCTGATATTGGACCCCATGCCACTCCTGAAAAAATACAGTTTACGGAGGGGCTACCAAAAACACGTTCTGGAAAAATTATGCGAAGAATCCTAAGAAATATTGCATCCGATAATATCGATGACTTAGGGGACATCTCTACGTTAGCTGATCCTAGTGTTGTTGAATCTCTCGTAAATAATCGAATTTAATCACTAGGTTTAACCATTTTTTCAGGATTTAATATCTCAATTAACTCTTCTTCAGATAAATCAGTTAAGTCAAGTGAAGTTTCCAACACAGTTTGACCCGACTTATGTGCCTCTTTTGCTATTTTGGCTGCTTTTTCGTAACCTATTACTGGAGCTAAGGTAGTAGCTAACATCAAACCAGACATCAATAATTCAGGTCCTTTATCTGTAGCTTCGAGTCCATCAATACATTTAGCTGCGAAAACTTCAACCGAATTAGATAAAAGAGAAACTGCTTGTAGAAGATTATGAGCTGCAAAAGGCAACATTGTGTTTAACTCAAAATAACCTCCTTGTCCGCTCTGAACTAAGGCAGCATCACAAGCTATCACTTGCGATGAAGCTTGAATTATTGCTTCAGGAATAACAGGGTTAACTTTTCCAGGCATTATTGAAGAGCCAGGTTGAACTGCTGGTAATGATAATTCAGAAATACCTGAACGAGGGCCCGAACCCATTAAGCGAATATCATTAGCTATTTTTTGTAAACTTACTGCTAAACCGCGCAATACTCCACTAGTTGTCAACGCACCATCTAAACTAGACTGTGCCAAGAAATGATTATCTGTTTCATAAACATCTATTCCTGAAAATTTCGAAATATACTGACAAGCTAATTCCGAAAATTTGGCCTTTGTATTTACTCCCGTGCCTACTGCAGTTCCTCCCAATGCAAGTAACGACAGTTCATCTTTAGCAAGTAGAAGACGATCAAGAGAGCGTTCGATTAATCCTGCGTACCCCACAAACTCTTGCCCAAGCCTTATCGGTGTAGCATCCATTAAATGGGTCCGGCCTGTCTTGATTATTGACATGAATTCATCTGATTTTTGAGTAAGGCTCGTTTGAAGATTTAAAAGCGCAGGACATAGATTTTCTTCTATTTCGAGTAAAGCTGATAGATGAAGTGCTGAAGGAATTACATCATTTGATGATTGACCTTGGTTTACATGATCATTAGGGTGTATCTTTAGTCCACTCTCTTCAGAAGAAATGTTTGCTATTACCTCGTTAGCATTCATATTTGTTGATGTTCCAGAACCTGTTTGGAAAACATCAACCGGAAAATGTTCATCAAAATTTCCATCTGCCACACTAATCGAAGCTGAAATTATTACATCTTTCATCTCGTCATCGATTATCCCTAATTCTGCATTTGCTGCGGCAGCTCCGGCTTTGATATATCCTAGTGCTCGAATGAAAGAGCGAGACATAGGAATCCCACTAATTGGAAAATTAAGGACCGCTCTCTGTGTACTTGCACCCCACAATGCCGATTTTGGGACTTCCATCTCGCCCATCGTATCTGACTCGGTTCGAGTATAAGGATCAGAAGGTAAACTTCCTGTTAATGAAAGATTATTAGCACTTTTTTTAATTGATTTCTTGCTTATAGATGAACGCATCTTTTGTTTTCTGCTTTCCGGACACTCGTACATACCATATTTAGGAAATCGAACATGCCCCTCATTCAAATTTTCCATATGAACTTTCAGCATAGAGTTGATTGAAAGGTCATTGTAACACTCTTCAACATAATTTTGAAGGCTTTCTCTTACTTCTTTAGTCACTCTTATGGATGTATAGTCTATTTTTGGCATATTATCGTTATGTAGCTTTATGTATTAAAAAGTATGCATTTTGCATAAATATGCATTTTGCATACATTAAATGCAGTAGCAATTAGCCTATTTACTAATTTTTATCCCTTTTTTAGCTTAAACTGGAGCGTAAGGGGGCGGGTTGTGCGGATCCCAACAAGTTACGTACCTTTCATCTAAATCATCTAAGCGTTTCATCAATGAATTGGAAATATCGAAATCAAAAACTGCAAAATTCTCTACAATTCTATCCTGATTAACTGATTTCGGAAGAACAACCATCCCTCTTTGTATCGCCCAGCGTATCAAAACTTGAGCAGGTGTCTTGCCTAATTCGTCTGAAATAGCCATTAAACGAGGCTCATCCATGCGTTTTGCATGAACTAAAGGACTGTAAGCTTCAATTATTATATTTTTTGAATTACAATATTCTAATAATTCCTTTTGATAATGGTAAGGATGAAATTCTACTTGATTAATTGCTGGTAGAACATCATATTTTTCCTCTAATTCTTTTAAGTTATCAATAGTGAAGTTACTTACGCCTATAGATCTACAAATTCCTCTTTTTTGCAATTCAATAAATGCTTTCCAAGAATCATTTCTTAGATCTTTAAGCGGCCAATGTATAAGGTAAAGATCAATATATCTGCAGTCTAATCTTGCTAAACTCTTTTCGCAAGCTTCTATTGCAGTATCATAACCTTGGTCTTTATTCCACAATTTTGTTGTTATAAACAAATTTTCACGTGGGACGTCCGCTGCATTTATTGCTCTACCTACGTCAGATTCATTATCATAAGCCCTTGCTGTATCTATGTGTCTGTAACCAGCTTTAATTGAATCAAAAACTGCATTGTAGGTTGAATCTCCTGGCTCTGATTTCCAAGTACCTAAACCCACAACTGGAATATTATGCCCATCATTCATAGTCATGTACAATTGATCTGTCATAATACTCCAAGGAACTGGCTAAATTAATTATTTGTATATCTCTACAAAATTATCATGTAAGTAGCCATTAGAAGCAAGCCATTCAAATGAGTCTAAGGTATATGGTTCACCCTTATAATTTGTAATCTTTCCACCTGCTTCTTCTAATATCGCTATTCCTCCAGCCATATCCCAGGATTTTGCACCTGTGACAATATATCCCTCTAACCTTCCTGCTGCAATATATGCCATAGTTAACGCAGCCATTCCAAGTTTTCTTGTGGACTGAATTTCTTTTTCCAGAGCTATAAATTTACGGCCCATATTCTGATAATATTCGCCATCTCTGTTGTAAGGTAAACTCGAAGCTACAATCGCTTGTTTCATATTCTTAACTTTTGAAACATGTAAGCGTTTAGGTTCTCCTTTGTTGTACAAATCATTCAAAAAAGCCCCATTTCCTTTAGAAGCGTAAAATATCTCTTTACGTATCGGGTCTGCAATTACGCCAATTAAGACTTCATTTCCTTTACATAAGCCTATAGAAGGTCCAAACAACGGAAACGAATGAGAAAAATTAATAGTTCCATCCAAAGGGTCTACTATCCATACTTTCTCTCCTGGAAAACTAGTTCCTTCTTCTGCAATTATTCCATATTCAGGCGTTTCTTCTTGTAATATCTTAGTTATTGCTTCCTCACACTTAAAATCAACTTCTGTCACAACATCAATGTCTGATTTGAAATCTAATTCTTTGAAATTTCCATAGCTTTCGGCAATTATTTCAGAAGCTCGTATCGCTGCTTTAATGGCAACGTCTAAATCATTTACTTGCAAAGAAATTCAACTACTCCTTCAAACAGAGCCCTACCATCGCCAGGGCCATCTGGTTTCTTACCTGAAGAAGTCCAATCTGTATGCTGCCATCCGTGGAATACGCGTTCAGGATGAGGCATCATTCCCAAAACATTTCCTCTAGAATTTGTAATGCCAGCAATGTCATTAGGTGCGCCATTTGGATTCCATGGGTAACCTGAGTCAAGTGATCCTTCAGAATTACAATATCTGAAAGCTACTTGATTGTTATTTTCTATTTCATTTAACATATCTTTGTCCAATATCAATTTTCCCTCAGCATGAGCATTTGGAATTGCTAAAACTTGATTTGTTTCATAGTTATCTAAGAAAAAACTCTTGTTTGATGAATTTACTTTTAAATTAACATGTCTTGCTTCAAATCTATTAGAATCATTGGTATGAAGAACTGCATTTGGAACTTTCGTAGTTCCTGAATCTGAACCAGGTAATGCTCCCAATTCTACTAATATTTGAAAACCATTGCAAATTCCCAGAACTGGTTTTCCTGAGCTAATAAAATCGTCAATTTGAGACTTTAATCCTGATTTCATTCTAGACGCAAAAATTGCTCCAGCTCTAACATAGTCTCCTGAACTAAAACCACCTGGGAAGTATAGCGCATCATAATCACTTAAATTACGACAATTAGAGGGCTCAACTTCCCCTACCAATTGCTTAAGGTGAACTTTCTCAACATCACATCCCAATGAGGAAAAAGCCTGAGCCGATTCGTCTTCACAATTAGTTCCTTCAATACGGATAACACCAACTCGCGAGTCCTGTGGATTTGACATTATTTACCATTAGAAATGGGATTAAAACTATGACCTATGAAATCTTATAAATTTTCGTTCTGAAAAATTATTCATAAACCCAAGATAAACTATCTTGAGTCCATTCATTAAGGCCTTCTGGAAACCACAAACCAAGCTCAAATTGTGCTGTTTCGGCAGCGTCTGAACCGTGAATCATATTGAACCCAATATCCATTCCAAAATCCCCTCTAATTGTACCTGGACCCGCATCTCTGCCATTTGTAGGTCCTATTAGATTTCGTGAAACACTTATTGCATCAGTTCCTGACCAAGCCATACAAATTACTGGACCACTTGTAATGAATTTGATCAAACCTGAGAAGAAGGTTTTGTCTGAATGCACATCATAATGCTTCTTTGCTATTTCTTCTGAAGGTATAGTTTGCTTTAATCCAACTAATTGTAAACCTTTTTGTTCGAATCGACGAATAATTTCTCCAACTAAACCACGTTGGACACCATCTGGTTTAACCATTACGTAGGTTGTTTCTTTACTCATTGCTCTCTCTTCTTTCTTGCTACATCAGTCCAGCGAGTACGTGCTGGAACTCTACCCAATTCAATATAATTCTTTTTAGCTTTAGAATTAATAAAATATAGAACCTGGCCGGTTTTCTTTACATACATCATGCCGGTTCCTGGTGGAATTGGTTTTCCTGTAAATGAACATTTTTTAGTTTCAACCATTTCTATCTCCTATCTAATGCTTTAGCTTCTCTGGAGGAGTCCATCAATAATAATTGATCTCCAATATCTACGGGACCTAGTACATTACGCCTAATGATACGGCCACGGTCATCGCCATCAAGTACTCTAACTTTGACAGAAGTGGCTTCACCTCTCATTCCAGTACGCCCGAGTACTTCAACGACTTGTGCAGGAATTCCGTCCATTGTTATTACTTCTTAGCTGCTTGAATAGCCTTAACGACTTCTTCTAAAGCGCCTTTTTTCTTTCCAATTTCGGTTATTGCAATAGCTGCAGTTGTTACTTTCAAACCTGCGGCTTTACCAAGTTCATCTCTGGATGGGACGTATGTGTAAGGGATTTGTTTCTCCTCACAAAGCATTGGTAAGTGTGCAAGAATTTCAGGAGGTTCAACGTCAAGAGCCATTATGACCAATTTAGCTTGACCTCTTTCAATAATCTTAGTGACTTCATTAGAACCTTTTCTAACTTTACCACCATCTCTTGCAGTTTCAGCTGCAAGGTACGCTTTCTCAGATAGCTCGGAAGGAGCTTCGTATGTTACAAATAACGGGTTTGCCATTTTTTTTACCTCTTTCAGACGTTTGTCTTCATTAATCACGGGTTAAACGCGAGTTGTTCGCTACGAAAGGGGGACTATTTAATACATGCTCGAAATGAATAATGAATGAGTATAACTGTCTACACTACAGCACCAGACGAGAAAAGTGCAGAAACTCTTGCAAAAGAAATTGTAGTGGCTAAGTTAGGGTCATGCTGTAACTTTTGGCCAGTTAGAACGATTTATTCATGGGAAGGTGAGCTAAGGGACGATACTGAGCACATCATTTTGATTAAAACTTCCAAGAAAAAATTTGATGAGTTAGAAAAGTATATCGTTAAAAACCACCCCTACTCCATGCCTGCTATCGTATCATTCCCCTGGGATGATTCGCACAAACCTTTCAAGGATTGGGTAAACAATAATGACTGAATATGACGTAATCGTATGCGGAGGAGGTCCTGCAGGATCAACTACTGCCTTTTATGCTGCTAAAGCAGGTATGAAAGTTTTATTATTAGATAAATCCAAATTCCCAAGAGACAAAGCTTGTGGTGGATTATTGACCGCAAGACTCTTTGATGAATTACCTGAATTAGAAAAATACATCAAACCTATTATTGAATGTCCATCACGAGACGTTAATCTCTACTCTCCATCAATGAAATATCAAATAGACTATGAATTTCCAGTAGGAACTCCTTGGAACATTACAAGAACCGTATTTGATAATGCAGTTTTGGAAGCTGCCAGAGATGTAGGTGCTGAAATTTTGACTCAAACTCGAATCAAAGATTATGAATTTAATGGAGGAGTTACGGTAAAAACTTCAAATGGCGACTTCAAAGGTAAAATGGTTGTTGGCGCCACCGGTCCAGCTGATAAGTTAGCCTCAATGATTAGAGAAAAAAGAAACATCAAACCTTGGAGCGACAGCCAAATGGGAACTGCACTGATGTGGGAACCGCACGTTGGAAAAGAATTTATTGACAAAACTTACAGTAAAAATAGCTCATTACTTGTACATTTCAAGCCAGGTGGAATCGAAGGATATGGCTGGGTTTTCCCAAAAAAAGAAATATTGAACATTGGGTTTGGAGGATACAACAGAACAATTAAATCCATAAAAATCAAAGAGATATGGACAGATTACATTAACTTATTGAAAGAAGACGGGTATTTCCCAAAGGATCAGGAAGTTCCTCCTGTGAAAGGTGCACCTCTTCCTCTTGATGGACCAATAAAGGCTACAACCATGGACTATACTTTACTCGTGGGAGATTCAGCCGGAATGGTGTCTCCACTTTCTGGTGAGGGAATATATTATGGAATGCACGCAGGTAAGATTGCAATTGACACTATCAAAAAAGCCTTAGAAACTAATGATTTCTCACAAAAGAATTTAGATCAATATCATCGTGATTGGAACAAAGTATTCGGTAAAGAATTGAGAGATTTATCTTTCTTCGCACTTATGGCACTGAAATTACCTGAAAGGATGGTTTACTATGGAACTCGCGATGAGAAGCTGTGTGAAATTTTTGCTGATTTATTTTTAGGTGTAACGCCTGGTGGACTTGGAAAAAGAAAACCAATCACTAGGGCAGTATTTGATGCAATAAGATATCCTTACTTTGGTTTAGGTTAATTCTTAAGCTGCATTACTCTCCTATCGCTTGTCAAGTATTTACCAAATTTATCTATTCCTTCTTGAATTAAAGCTGGTGCATGATTTTTCTGATAATCCACTAAAGAGTCTCTATTGTATAGATGATATCTAATAGACCAATGGACTTTGTCATCATCTGAATCACAAACAAACCATTCCGCTTTATGAAAACCTTGTATGTCCAATATTTGCTCGATGTGTGGACCTAGCCATTCTGAATATTCATCTGCTGCGATAGCATCAACATGCAAATTTACTTCGTAAATTATCATATATTTCCAATGTGCATGGAATATAAATCTTAACTGAATATTCTTTCAACAATCCAAGCGGCATCAAACGGCATGATATCTTCATATTCTTGACCTATTCCTACGAAAGCTATTGGCTTATCAATTGCCGAAGATATGCTGAGTGCAGCTCCGCCTTTCGCATCAACATCTAATTTAGTTAGAACAACTGCATCAATATCCACTGCTTCGTGGAACTTCTTAGCTTGTTCAACTGCATCATTACCTGCTAATGAATCTCCTACGAATATAACTAAATCTGGACTTGCTACTCTTCGTATCTTTTTCATTTCATCCATCAAATTAGAGTTTGTTTGCATTCTTCCTGCTGTATCTATTAGAACAATGTCCCTATGCTTTGCTTTTGCATGCTCAACTGCATCAAAAGCCACTGCGGCAGGATCTCCTCCTGATTGATGTTTAATTATTTTACAACCTAATTTTGTTGCATGTAAATCTAATTGCTCTATCGCTCCAGCCCTGAAAGTATCTGCAGCTGCTAAAACTACACTCTTCCCATTTTCCTTAAGCCAATGAGTAATTCTTGCAATACTTGTTGTTTTTCCAGTACCATTAACTCCAACAAATACAACTACCAACGGAGTTTCTCTATCTTCTAGTAAAATATCAGGATTAAATACATTTTTAGATAATAACTCTACCAAACTAGCCTTTAGGGCTTTTTCAATTGTTGGTACAATTTCTGAACGGTTTTCAACTCTCAAACCAACCAAACGTTTTTTGATTATTGCTTTCATATCTTCGAGAGCTTCCATAGCTACATCTGATTGAAGTAAAGCTAATTCCATTTCCCAAAGAACGTTTTCCAAGTGTGATTCTCTAATTACGGCTCCGCTCTCTCTTTCTTCAGGCCTAAATGTTTCGTAATCCAAATTCAATTTCGGATCAAGTTCTTCTTCTGCCTGTTTACTAGCTCCCAGTAATTTTTCTCTTAGTGCCCTAAACATTATTGAACTCCTTGTAAAGATTCAATCTTTCCTCGGATTGAACTATATTCCTGTTGTGTTTTTACTAGATTATTCTGATAAGTTTGTGATGCCGTATTCAAATCGTCTAACCTTTTGTTTAGACGATTTAGAGAATCTTCTCTTGTAGTTTCCATGTAAACTCTTGAACCTATTCCTACCAAAACTCGATCCATATCCTCTATAGTAGCAAAAATAGAAGTATTATGCCCGACAGGAACAAGCATTTCATTACTCTTTTCAGATTTAATCATTCCATTAATGGTATCCTGTGCTTGGAAAATATCTGCCTTTACATTGGATATAGCATCTAGCTGAGACTCCCAATAACGAATTTGCTCTTCGTATTGTGGTAGTGCATTAACGAGTCTCCGAAGCTCAACATCAGAATCAGACATTAATGTTCCATTTCTGGGTGTTTAAAATAACCATGCCAAAACATTAACCATAATTACTAGGCTGCTTAGAATCAGTCGCAAACTTCGAAGGCAGGGCTGATTTATGATGTCCTGAGCAATAGATTGCATACATGACTCCATTGGGTCCCCACCGGATTAGTGATGGAAGGGACAACCCCGGAGTCTTACATTTCCCAAACCGGGTCAGAGCCCTGAAACGATGATGGTGCTCGTTAGGTTTGGGGTAAAGGCCGTCCTCGGGCGGCCACTTTGATTACTAATGGATGTAAAGTAAAATATGAATTAATTAATAAAAATTAGTGGCAAAATAATTTTGTACTTTGTAGCGGCTTTAGCCTTTCTTTTTGCTATCTCGCCGCTATTGTGGGTGTACCCCACTAAAGATGATAGAATAGCCTGGGAATTCGTAATATTTGGAAGTTGGATCTCTGCAGTCTGCTTATACTTTGCCTTCCGTATAAAGACCGATGACTAAGCTAATTACTAAACTAAAACGTTAGACATTCCACCGTCTGTGTGGAGGATTTGCCCTGTAAAATTTTCTGGTGCTTCTATTAGTAACCACTTGATAACATTAGCAACTTCTTCTTTCTGCCCTACTCTTTTGATAGGAATTTTTTGTGAAGCTGCCTGTGAAGCTGTTTCATTTGACATTATAGGAGATGCAAGCTTTGTATCTGTTAACCCTGGAGCTACCGCATTGATTCTCAACCCACGATTTGCATATGTTGCTGCTGCTGATCTGACCATTGATTCAATACCTCCTTTAGCTGCAGATATAGCCTCGTGATTTACTAATCCTAACGATCCTGCGACACTAGACATGAAAACCATTCTGCCATGTCCTTGACTTAGCATAGCCTTTCCGGCAATAGATAACGTGAGAAATGCTGAAGTAAGATTTGTACTAATTACTGTTTCAAAGGCTTCTTTGTTCATAGCATGAGGTGGCCTTACTGCAAAAGAACCCACACAGTGCAAAATCGCATGAATTTCTCCAGACTCTTTCACTCTGGAAATAAAATTTTTGATATCCTCCTCAGAGGTTGCGTCGCCTAAGACTACACTTACTCCTAAGGCGGATAATTCATCTGTGTATGAATCATCTCTTACCAATACATGAAATTTGTAATTATCAGCAGACATGCTGGAAATTGTAGATTTTGCAATATCGCTTGACCCCCCGACGATGGCTATGCTTTTTACCATGTTATTTCAAAAAATAGTGGCATATTAAGGTTAGGTAATAATAAAACAGCGGACATGACAAATCCTACTTCTTGGAAACTCGTTTTCCGCAGTAAAAATTAGTCTGATTTCGAACCTTGAACTAGTTTGCCACTCGATGTGAAATTGTTGTATATTTTGCCTTCTTTTTCATAGCAACCAAGTTTCTCTTTTACATAATTTATTAATTCTTCGAAAGATATCGTATTTCTCAAAGCTTCATCTAATGATTCTGAAGTATAATGCATTAATTTAGATGCAAATTCTATTGATTTTTCATCTTTTAAATTAACCAATACTGAACATATTTTTTGTGGTGGTTTTTCATCTTTGCTGTATTTCTTTATGTAATTAGTTCCTGCATATCTGCCTCCTCTTAGAGGTGTTATGTAGATATTCCAGCATTCATATTTCTTCCTTAGACTGTTTGATAATTTACGCCGAAGTGTAAAAACTCTGGCTCTTCGTTTCATAGGAGTTGCCAAAGAAATATCTTTCCAAATGTGATTCATCGGTCACGTACCTTGCCGAGCTTGCAGATTTGAGAGGATTTTCACCTCGTAAATTGTTTCTTAATTTCAATTAAATCAACTATTTATTTTCTGAAGTAGACGACATGCCATGCCCTTGCATTTTGCGGATAAAACAACGTATCAGTTGCCAACTGGAAATATACGTTGCCTAGTATTCATGAACTGCGTTTCCAATCAGCCCAAGATTAGATTGTAATAACAACGATTTTTTTAAAAGTTTGCAAGGCTTATTTGCTAAGGTTGCTTAGATGAATGATGGGATTGAATCATCCATTTAACGCCAGTACGTTCTAAAACAAAAGTAAATCTTGCAGGTGCAACAGATTGCTTACCATCTTCTTCTAAATTAAAGTCATAAGTTCCATTCACTACACAAAAACGCCCATTTTCATAATCCTTTTCAACAAATTCAGTAATTTCACCACAAGGCTTTAACTTAACAAAAAAATCAAAATACTCCCTAATTTTATTCCTACCTTCTCTAACACTTTTATCTAATGTGCCTAGCAAAATGGCATCTTCTTTATACAAATTTGCTATTTCACTAGCATCATTAGAACAAACAGTCTCAATCCACTCTTGAATAAATTCATTTGGAGCTTTCATGAAAACACCTTATCAAACTCATTTTTAAATTTATCTAAATCTCCTTCTTCTAGGTTATTAATTCCACCGGCCTTTTCTCTCCCCCCACCTCCAAATGCTTTGCAGAGGTTGCCTGCCCCGTAGGGATTATTCAATGAAGAACGGACTGAAATTCGATAAGTACCGTCTGAATTAGTAACTGCTATGGCACAGGCTAAATCCTTGTTAGAATTAACCAGGTGATTTCCAAAAGTTCCCATTATTCTATGTGACCATTCTTCATCAGGAAACTTGTAGATTACTCCCTTTTCATGTATGGAATAGGGCTCTTGACAAGATGCAGTACTCATATCTGAACGGAAGTTGGATACTAAAGTTGAAAATATTTCGTGGTCTGAAATTGCAAAAACGTCTTCGCCACAATCTTCAAGCATTTCAGATACTAAAAGAGGTGCTGCAAACAAATCTTTCTCAGTTTTACCATAACTATTGTAATTAATAGCTAAACCAATCTCTTTCAAAAGCTCAGTTTTCCCTTGATCTAAGCCTTCCGCCACAGCTAATTCATAAGCTAAATCAAAATGATTATCGCCAAAAGCTGTTGCAATCGCCCAAATATGATTCTTACCATTAACATGAGAATCCACAATTCTCCCTGTAGTCATATGTGGATCAGTGTCTATATGATATGTAATGTTTGGATGATCAATTAACTCTGAAGGGTCGTGGTGATCGAAATATTCAACCTTTGCTCCAGATTCAAGAATTCGTAAAACATCTTTACGATTCTTAGCATGAGAAATGTCCATCACAGTTACTAAATCGCCCTTGGCTGGTTTGACATGCCTAAGAAGATTAACATCTCTCTTAACACCACTAATATTAACTGTATCTAAAGGAATAGCTAGTCTAAGTTGATGGCGTGCAAAAATGCCATCTGTATCTCCATTGAAAACATCGTAATTGACCATTATCAGTTCATCCATTCAGGAAAGTTAGATATTTGCTTTTGCTCAAGGAAAGAACGCGTTTTAGCTATATCTTTTTCATAAAACTTTTCTAACTCTTTTCTTGATGAACTACTGAGAACAGCATTATGTGGTTTTGAATTGAATAAATTATAAACAAAACTAAAAGGCTTTTTTACAAAAGGCATAAAATTCCAGAGAGCTCCCAAATTTTTATCAAATGATATTGCAAAATTTTGCAATGATTTACTCCGGTACAGCATAGATTTATTTTCAATAACCATTTTAGTAGAGTCTATATTTTCAAAGTTAATACCAAGCCAACTACAAATATCAGACGTGAATTGAACTCTATCTTTTACTAAATCATCAAAAAAACATACCTTGAGATTATCTCCGTAGGTAGAGTGCCAAGCTTCCAATAAATCTGCATAGAGGCCACCCTCCATCCCCCAAAAATCATAATTTTCTTTTTTAATTTTTTCATTAATGGCCATAGATTTGCATTTTTCTAAATAATCATCAAAAGATAAACCTGAATCAATATGGCCTAAACTTAGTTTATACTTGTAGAATGAGAAAAGTCTCTGAATTGGATCTCTAAGAACTATAATTACTTTCGAATTAGGTAATAGATTTTTCATCTTATCGGATACTTTCTTACCTCCGTAAAAATAGCCTGGAGTCGCTTCCATAGCATATTTTTGATTAGAATATCCTGAAAAAGCCTTTTCATATTTAGCAATATTTGCTAACTTTTCACCCCATCTTAATGGATGGAAATAACCGGGTTCTTTTGGATTTGATCCGAAGACATCCTTGTGTAAATTAAGATAAGAAAAAATAGAAGTCGTACCTGCCTTTGGGACGCCTATGATTAACAGGTTTGGGAGCACAATTTCTTAGAGGACAACCCTTTATAACCCTCACAAATGGAAAAATATTGAGCGAATACTGCTTATTTGATAACTTACGAGTTGTTTTAGAAGAAGCCAATGATTCCGTGAAAAAACATTTTGATGCTGAACTTTTACCGTTCGGTGAAAATAAGAAAGGTAAACGTAATACTATCACATTCAAAGAGGTCGAATCATTGCCTGCATCTAATAACGTTGCAGGTTCTGATAAGAGGGCAAGTCTAAAATTTGTTAATAGCGCTCCAAAGTTTGAGCTGGCTGGAGATAGAATGTATGCCAAAGGCTACCAAGGCGGTAGGGCTGCAATACCTCTAAAACTATCTCAAAATATTGTAGTTGAATATGAAAAAAACACATCTCCTGCATTTCTTTTTAATACCATATTTCCACCACTTTTGAGAAGGCATTTGCCTACTGAGAACAAGACTCTTCTTCACGCATCATCTGCCGTAATAAAAGGAAAAGCATTCGTATACTGTGGCTGGTCACATTCTGGAAAAACTAATGGTTTACTAAAGTGCTTAGAAAAAGGTGGTGAATACCTTGGAGATGACAAAGTAATCATGGATAAAAATGGTAAAATTCATCCCTATCCTTTGAGAATTAATTTATTTGGATATAATTTTGATGCTAATCCTTGGCTAATTGAAAGAGCTTATAGCCCTATTAGATTTAAGTGGCTAAATTGGTGGAATAAAAGAGCAAACAATGCTCTCGAAAAACCATGGAATAAAGGACCGCTAAGGGGAAGTTGGGAATCTGTTGCATACATCACAAAAACAAAACTTCACTCGAGGTATAAGCCAGCCGACTTAGGAATTGAGTGTGCAAAAAAAGCAACTGATGTTGAAGAATTTAAAATCTTAATGAATACCGAAAAAGTTGATTTAGAAAAATTATCTTATCGTTTGAGAAGTGTAAATGATGATGAAGATTATTTTTACAAAAAAATGAAAGCAGCAGTAGATTTTCTGTATGGTCCGTCTGATATTTACAATAACGGTGCAAAAGAAGAAGAAATCATCAAAGATGGTTTATCAAAGTGTAAAAAGGTTACAATAGGAAGATGAAAAAGAAGGTCGCTTTAGTAATTGATAATGATCATTTCATTAAACAAAATATACCTGAATGGGAGGAAAAATTTGAACTCAGAATATTCAACCCTCCGCGCTCACCTCCAAAAATTAGAACCCCCCTAGATTTACTACGAGCTTTAAAGAATAAATGGGAAATTAGAACACAACTGCCAAAATTAGCCAAATGGGCGGATATCGTATTTTGTGAATGGGCTACACACTATCTAAGATGGCTTTCGAAAAAAAATTACAAAAATGTTTTAGCATGTAGAATGCACCGATTTGAACTTGACAGACATTATGATGAAATTCAATGGAATAACATTGATTCTATCCTATTCATTAGCGAAGCTATGGAGAGAAAATTCCATGCAAAAGGAGACTATAAGGGAAAAACTTTTGTTACATACGATAACCTAAATTTTGAAGACTTTCCGTTAATCCAAAAGGAAAAAACTATGCAAATTGGAATGCTGGGGAATATCGAGCCAAGAAAAGGTGTCTTGGAATTTGTTGAATACTTTGGAGAAATGAAATTACCCGAGATTAAACTTAGTATCGCGGGCAAAGCAAAAGATGATGTATATTCTGGAAAAATTAAGCGCCACATAATTGAAAATAATTTAGAACATAAAATTACAATAGAAGGTTATGTGAAAGACTTAAACAAGTGGTATAACTCAAACGATTGTATTATTTCTAATTCAGTTCACGAAGGAACCCAAACTTCAATTGTTGAAGGTGTTGCTACGGGATGCTGGGCAATCAGTAAAGATTGGGATGGTGCCGAAGAAATTGTTGATGAAAAAGGATTATTTACAAATGTCAATGAATTAGAAAAATGTATCAACCGGTTTTACGAATGGAATGGCGAAGAAAGAAACAAAAATATCAAAATAGCTCGAGAGAGGCTAATCTCTAAGTTAACGAATAGGCCAAAGATGCATGATATTGTATCCAAACTTTAATCTATTCCAAGAAGTTGATTTTTACTTTCGGTAATTAAACTGAGAGCCCAGCGAGCAATAATAACACCTCCAATTATACCTATTAGAGGATCTAAAATAGCTAATTTAGGGAAAAACATACCTAAAATTAAAGCAATAAGGATTAAAACTGATACTAAAGCGTCAGCTAAAACATGCATGTATGCTCCTCTTCGATTTAAATCATCTATCTCGTCCGCAGGAGTAACATAACTATCGAAAACAGATTTTACAGTATCAAAATCTTCCTTGTAAGTGTTCAAGGCAACATTCCAAGTTCCTCTCTCAGAATTTTTAGGGCCATCGTGGGCATGGTCGTGGGCATGGTCGTGGGCATGGTCATGGTCGTGGGCATGGTCATGGTCGTGGGCATGGTCATGGTGGCGTCCTTCAATTCCAAGAATGTAGGCACAAGCAATGTTTACTAATAAACCAAAAAATGCAACTGCTATAGCCTCCCTAAACTGAATATCTGGAGGATTAACTACTTTATCAAGAGATTCTAGTCCGATGTATATCGCAACTAAAGCTAAAATAATTCCTGAAGTAAAACCTGCAAGAGCCATCACAGATTCTCTCTTGTCTTTTACCGATTCTTCAGTTCTGGCATAATAATAAGCATAGAGAGTTATTGATAACGCACCCGCGTGCGTACCCATGTGCCAACCATCAGCTAACAAGCCCATTGATTTTGTTACTATTCCTGCATAAATCTCTATCACCATAGTCACTAATGTAATTATTACCACAATACGTGTCTTTCGTTCAGATTCTTCATCTTCTATTTCATGGTGATGATGATGGTGGTGGCCTACTGACATAATATCGTATTAGCGGTGTAAGAAAAACGCTTTGTCTCCCTCCAATCTAACAAAACCTGTTCTTTCAAACTGAACCACGGTATTATCTAAATCATCTATATTATCTTCGACTAAACCACTATTTACGACTCCATCTGGATAATATAATTTTATATTTTTACTCGCTGAACACCACTGGAATATTGGAATTCCTTTCTTATGCTCAAAATCTGTAAACTCTAAAGTATTACCATTGATTTTAACATTACAGAGATTTTTCAGACGAATTTCTGAATAATCCTGGATTTTACCTAGGTCTGCACCCGGCAAGTAAATCTTAGAACCTGACTTGATAATTTCTACTCTATTCCCTAAATCTTTGTTATCAGGGTGCCAAGGTGCTTCTTTAGTAATTGTCTCTCCAGTTTTGAAGGTAAATTCTTTAGGCTCAGAAACAAAAAATAATCTTTTACTTTTAGCATCAATCAAATCTTTGTTCATTGCATCAAAATTTTGCCATGAAAACTTGATATCTACTTCTTTTACTCCAGAAGCCTCCCAGTACTTACTAAACGTCTCTGATGAATAACCTCTCCTTGCTAAAGCCCTGATAGTCGCAATTCTGCAATCGTCCCAACCACTATACTCACCTTCTGAAATAGATTGACGAATTTTACTTGTCTTTAGATTGGTTTTTGGAATTGATACAAGGCCGTAATGGATGAATTCTGGCTCATCCCACCCCATGTATTTGTAAATCCATTTCTGTTTTTCTGTATTATTCAAATGATCCTTGCCTCTAAGGACATGGGTGATACCTAACCTGTAATCATCAATTGCCACCGCAAAATTATAGAGAGGCCACAATCTGTATTTAGATTTTTGTAAAGGATGAGGGGAATCAACAATCCTAAAAGCAACAAAGTCCCTAAGTGCTGGATTTGGATCTTCTAAATTTGTTTTGATAACTACTATTCCATTCTCGTCTTTTAACAAAGATTCAAACTCTTTGATTTGAATTTCTGGATTTCTATCGCGATCGGGATGAGCTTTTTTCTGCCTTTTTAGAACCCTCCACTCTTCTGCATCAGATTTAGTTACGTAAGCTCCACCTTCTGATATAATTTTACGAATATCCTCGTAATAAGTATCAATCCTCTCTGATTGAATTATGACTTTATCAGCTTCAATGCCCAACCATTTTAAATCATCTTGAATCATCTCATAAGCATCTGAATCTATAGCATTTGGATTTGTGTCCTCTAGTCTTAGTATTAGCTTCCCGTTGTATCTCTTTTTGTAATAATTGTTAAGAGCTAAAGCTCTGGTATGTCCTAAGTGAAGAGGGCCACTCGGACCGGGTGCAAATCGTAAAACAACATTTTTGGATTTATTCAAAGGTGGCAGTTCTTTGGGTTCTGATTTTACCGGTTTCTTCTTTTTTGGCAAGTAAGATTTTAAATCATTGACATCAAGAGAATTTACTTCTTCAATAACTTCGTCAATAATTGACATTAAGTCCTTAGCTTGACTACGGAATTCGGGGTACTTTCCCATTGCTTTTCCGATAACACTCTTAGCTTTAGCCTCTCCATATTGAGCAGCTTCAATTTTAGCTAATTCCAAAAGCTTGTCCTTGACGTCCGGCACATATGCTGAAAGAAGGGGGGGTTTAGGCCTTTTAGTAACTACAAAATCTTTTATTTACTCCTTTTGAATCCAAACTTTGTGAGGTTAGCCTTAGCAGTCACTGTGATGTTTTTGTCAATAGGATGTATTGACGTACCTGCAATGAACGGTTTGATGGACCGGCTTGTGCCTGAAAAAGAGAGAACTTACTCTACAATTGAAGTGTGGAGTACACAAGGAAATTTTGCACCTGATCCAAATCAAGACCAAGAGACTGTAACTAATGCTATAGCTGATATTGTTGAAGACCCTCTTCAATTTCAAAAGCCTCTTCAAAATCTTTCTTGGGAAATAAGTACATATTCGTTTGTTATCGAAAGTGAATGGGAAGCAAAATACGTTGAACTTACATTGAGCGTAGTGTACGAACTTGTTGGAGGTAACCAACCAAGCGAAGGGCCAGCTGGAACATTAGATTTTAGCCTAATAGATCCTACAGGTGGACAGCACGGAGAAGGCTACGAAATAGTAACATGGAATAATCCTGTAAGTGAAAGATTACTAGTTTTACCACCTATATACGGAACTTGGACAATTAAAATTTCGGGTTCAGGATTCGAGGGTGTCGGAGCATTAGTCTATTCCGGAAATTATGATATTAAAGTTGAAAGTGAGCAGTTAAATTAAAGAACTCTCAAATATCAAAAAAGTGCCGACCATTAAGCAATAAGGAGTGAAATAATGGAATTTTTGGCTATTGATTACAGCTAATAAGAATTTAATAGATACGAAACTAGAAATTACTGAAAATGAAAAACCTAGTAAAATTGATACCAAACCAACCTCTTCAAGTGTATCTCCAGCTTCATTTAATTTAAGAAAAGTGGCTCCAATAATTGCGGGAATAAAGATAAGAAACGAAAATCTGGCCGCTTTAATTGGTTCTAATCCAAAAATTCTAAGAAATGCAATCGTAGTACCTGAACGAGAGATTCCTGGAAGAATAGATAAACCTTGAACAACTCCTATACAAAATGTTTTTGAATATGATAAATTTGAAAAACTTAAATTATTATTATAATTCTTAGAAAACCAGATAACAATACCTGTGATAATTAAGCAGGTACCTACCAAGTACATTTCTTCATAAAAATTTTGAATAATATCTCCATCAAATGCCAACCCAAACAATGCTGTGGGTACTGAGGCAATAGCTACCAATAAAACTAATCTTTCTTCTTCATTAAAGCTACTTTTTCCATTTATTTTTCTTATAATTGAAGGAACGGCTCCTAAAAAATCGCTTATCTCTTCCTTTAAAATGTATGAAACTACAAGTAAAGATCCTAAATGCAAAATTACATCAAAAAGTATAGGTGGTTCTTCTTCAAAGTAATGCTGAAAGATTGCTAAATGCCCGCTACTGCTTATGGGTAACCACTCTGTAATTCCTTGCAATATCCCAAGAATTATAGCCATCCACCAGTCCATAACTGCCCAATCGTCATGTTTATTTAACCAACGGTTGAATATGTTTCAATGGTTGAGTCCAAAATACGCTGTACAACTTGCTACAACGTTTTCAATACTACTAAGGATGTTGGTGGAAAAGCAACATGTCCTATGTGTGACTCTGCCGTAGCTATAAATGAAAAAAATATCGTCGGAGACATTAAAAAACAAATTAGTGATTTAACTGACAAAATCGGAAGTGAAGTTAAAAGAGCAATCACTGGGAAAAATAAAGAAGAACCTACATTAACTATCGATGGAAAAAAATATGACCGAGAATTAATGAATCTTGTAATAGCCATTACTAAAGATAGAAATGAAATCAATCTTAAAGATACTAAAAAAATATTCCCAAAAATAAATGATTATAATGATTATACAAAAATTGAAAAACAAACTGTTGCATATATTAGAAAGAAATATAAATTTACCAGTGAAGCAAATAAATGGCTAAGGACTGAAATAAGAAGAGAGGCGTCAACAAGAGTTAAGGATAAAAAATCTAAAGACCCAACTAATAATGAATTCAAGGATGATACACCTATCAAAATGGTGTTTACCAACATAAAGGATGCATATACTTGGGAAAATATCAATAATCTAAGTGAGAAACCAAAAAGTAATGCTCAATGGGCTGGAATACTACTTTCGATAGTTTTTGTTCTTGGATTG
>JAPOKN010000048.1 GCA_029977605.1 Methanobacteriota archaeon | reverse complement strand
AGGAAGAAGGGAAGTTCTTCAAGTTCATACTAGAGGAATGCCCATCAAAAGAAACAAAGAAGGGCACTGGAAAGAGCTAGACCACTTTGCTGAAATAACTCATGGATTTGTTGGCGCAGATTTAGCTGCTCTAGCAAGAGAGGCAGCAATGAGTGCTCTAAGAAGATATTTACCTGAAATTGATTTAGATGAACCAATTCCAAGTAAATTGTTGCAAGAAATGGAAGTTCAGCAAGGTGACTTCAAAGAAGCTCTGAAAGATGTTGAGCCTTCAGCTTTACGTTAGGTAATGGTAGAGATTCCTAAGACTAAGTGGGACCAAGTTGGTGGACTTGATGAAGTGAAACAGAAACTCAAAGAGACTGTAGAGTGGCCTCTTACAAATCCTCAAGGCTTCGAAAGGTTAGGAATTACACCTCCAAGAGGAATGGTACTCTATGGGCCTCCTGGAACTGGGAAAACTTTGATTGCTAAGGCTGTAGCAACTGAATCATCTGCTAATTTTATTGCCATTAAAGGACCTGAAGTTATGTCTAAATGGGTTGGAGAGTCTGAAAAGAAGCTAAGAGAAGTATTTAGAAAAGCAAAACAAGTATCTCCGTGCATTATCTTTTTAGATGAATTAGATGCACTTGCGCCTGCAAGAACCGGTGGAAGCGAAAATAAAGTTAGTGATAGACTAGTTGATCAATTGCTAACAAGTATGGACGGGCTTGAGAATTTAGAAGGAGTAATAATTATTGGAGCTACTAACAGACCTGAGATAATTGATCCTGCACTGTTAAGACCTGGAAGATTTGACCGCATGCTATTAGTTAATGAACCTGATGAGGAAGCTCGTAAAATGATATTGAAAATACACACAAGAGATATGCCTCTAAAGAAAGTTAATCTTGATAAAATAGCTAGTAAAATGGTTGGATACACTGGAGCAGATATTGAAGGAGTAGTCAGAGAGGCTGCAATACTGGCTCTAAGAGAAAATGATGAAGCTAAAGAGGTAACATCAAAACACTTTGATGCTGCACTTGAAGAAGTTACACCTTCCGTAACTGAGGATACTGTAAAATACTACGCAGAGCTAGGGAAAAAGCTGAGAAGTCGAACTGTACGCAAAAAGAAGCGCAGTGAAGACGACCTCTATATGTGATATGGAAATAAGACTATCTGATTTAAAAGACAAGCAAGTAACAACTGTTTCTGGAGAACGCTTAGGATTCATATCAAATGTAATATTAGATTCTACTTCAGGCGAATTAAAAACACTAGTAATTTCCTCTGAAGGTGAAATTCCTGAGGGTTATCAAGTAGATTCAGACAATATGTTAAATATTCCCTTTGAAACGGTCCGTTCAGTAAAGGACATGGTAATGGTGAAAATTTGAACTTAGAAAACTTACCCGAACAGGAAAAATTAACAAGAGGATTCTACTATCTTCTACTCCCTTTGGCTTTGCTATTCTGGATTGGCTGGGGTTTAAAATTTGGAGTATGGTGGGATATTGGCATTTATTCAGTACTTGTAGTATTACTTGGATTTGGCCTAATTGGCGGTTTTTTAGTCTACGGTAAAACAAACTAAAGTACACCACAATCTTATATAGAGTAATAAAATCGAAAAATAATTGTATTAGACTGTAAAGTCTGATAAAACATGGAGAAATAATGGATCAAAACATAATGGTGTTGTGGATTGTTGCATGGCTTTCAGCTTTGGGTTTCGCTTTTTGGAGACTAAGATGGGTAGAAAGTCAGAGCCAAGGAACTGATGAAATAGCAAAAATTGCTGGTCACATAAGAAGTGGAGCTATGGCTTTCCTAAACAGGGAATATAGAGTCTTAGCTGTTTTTGTTCTTGTTGTAGCAATCTTATTATTCTTAGGATATAATTCAAAGGATCAAGGAATTATTGCCTTAGCATTCATCTTTGGAGCTGTTTGCTCTGGATTAGCCGGATTTATTGGAATGTGGTCTGCCACTGCATCTAACAGCAGAACAACCAATGCAGCGCGAACAAGTCTGAATGATGCACTAAATGTTGCATTTTCAGGAGGAGCTGTAATGGGTATGTGTGTAGCTGGACTAGGTGTTATGGGACTCTCATTACTTTACATAGGTTTAGAAAGTAGTTTTGAAAATTTAGAAGATAGGCTATCAGTGATGGCTGGTTTTTCTCTTGGAGCATCATCAATTGCTCTATTCGCTAGAGTAGGAGGAGGAATTTACACAAAGGCTGCCGACGTAGGTGCAGACCTAGTAGGGAAAGTAGAAGCTGGAATTCCTGAAGATGACCCAAGAAATCCTGCAACAATAGCTGACAACGTAGGAGATAATGTTGGTGATGTCGCAGGTATGGGTGCTGATTTATTTGAGTCATTTGTAGGAGTCATAATTGGAGCTATGGTATTGGCCGCAGCACAAAATCAACCAGACTTGGTACAATTACCACTAACATTGGCTGCTGCAGGAATTTTTGTTTCAATAATTGGTACGTTCCTTGTTAAAACACAAGAAGGTGGAAATCCACAGAGTGCCTTGAACCGAGGTCACTTTGGAGCTGCTGGAATGATGCTAGTAGCTTCATACTTCATTATTGATAATATGTTACCAGAAGATGGTTTGAAATGGGTAGTGGGAACAAACTCTGACGGTACTGAAGAAGTTGATATGCTTGTAACTCTGGACCTATTCTTTGCAACACTTGCAGGAGTAGCCTCAGGAATTATAATTGGATTATTAGCTGAGTATTATACTTCTGACGAATATGGTCCAGTCCACGAAATCTCTAAAGCTTCAGAAACCGGTTCTGCAACTAATATCATTTCTGGATTAGGAATGGGTATGGTCTCTACTGCATTTCCAGTAATTACTATCGCATTGGCTATGCTGATTTCATATGAAGTTGCACACCTATACGGTATTGGAATAGCTGCATTAGGAATGCTGTCCACAATCGGAATTCAGTTAGCTGTAGATGCTTACGGCCCTATTGCGGACAATGCAGGAGGGATTGCAGAAATGACCGGCCTAGAACCTGTTGTAAGAGAAAGAACCGATAAATTAGATGCTGTAGGCAATACTACGGCTGCAATAGGAAAAGGGTTTGCAATTGGATCAGCTGCATTAACTGCTTTAGTACTTTTCGCAGCTTTTACCACACAAGCTGGAATAACTGAAGTTGATATTCTTAATCCAAAGGTATTAGCTGGCCTCTTTGTTGGAGGAATGTTGCCATTTGTATTCGCAGCATTCTCAATGCAAGCAGTAGGTGACGCTGCTTTTGAAATGATAGAAGAAGTTAGAAGGCAGTTTAGAGAAATTGAAGGATTACTAGATGGAAAGGCTGAAGCTGATTTCGCCAGATGTGTTGATATTTCAACTCAAGCTGCAATCAAAAAAATGGTTGCACCCGGCTTATTAGCTGTATCGACACCAGTGATATTTGCTGTTATACTTCCTACTACTGGGATACTTAGCGAAGATGATGGAATGCAGATGTTAGCTGGAGTCCTAGCCGGAGTTACTGTCTCAGGAGTGCTAATGGCAATATTCATGTCTAACGCAGGTGGTGCATGGGATAATGCAAAGAAGCATATTGAAGGCGGAGCACACGGCGGTAAAGGATCTGATTCTCATAAAGCTGCAGTCGTAGGCGATACTGTAGGTGATCCATTCAAAGACACTGCAGGACCAAGTCTCAATATCTTGATTAAGCTAATGTCTGTAGTTAGTTTAGTTCTAGCAGGACTCTGAGAAGTCCGTTTATAGAGGGGCCTACTGAGAAAAATAATGTATTACTTGCATACAAGAGACGATATGGTGAGAATTCCACCTGATCGCTTGAACGAAGACATAGAAAAAGTAACGATGGAATTAGCTCATCAAGCATTCGAAGGAAGGATGGGACCTGACCAAAAATTAGTTGTTCTCATTACCAAGTTAGAATTAACTGGGGACAGTCGTGTAGTACATGGTGACGGGGCTGTTTATCAACCAGTCAGAATGGACATGTTACTTTTTGACATTAAAGTTCAGGAAGTTGTAGAGGGCGTTGTTGATCAGATAACTGAATACGGTGCTTTCGTTCGCTTTGGACCTCTAGATGGTCTTTTGCATGTTTCACAAGTGCAAGATGATCATATCAATACAGATGTTGGAAACCAAAGACTTATTGGAAAAGAAACAAAACGTGAATTGCGTGTTGGGGATAAAGTAAGAGCTAGAATTGTTACAATTTCAATTAATGAAATTTCCCCACGTGAATCCAAAATTGGTCTTACCATGAGGCAACCAGGACTTGGTAAACACGAGTGGATAGCAGAAGATCAGAATAAAGCAGCCGCAGGTGGCGAATAATGGCTGATTTTGCTTGTAAAGAATGCCACATGATTCTGGAAGAAAGTAATTGTCCAAGGTGTCCAGATGCTGAAATTTCAAGAGAATGGCAAGGTTTTGTCGAAATTTTAAATCCTGAAAAATCCTCATTAGCAAAAGAAATGGGAATAAAAACACCGGGCCGATATGCTCTACGTGTTCGCTAAATGTACATTCTAAAGCCTGAAATGGCTCAGGAACTAAAACAGACCTCATCAAAAATTTACACTGATACCCCTGATATTTTGTACAAATCCGAATTTGTAGCTACTGTTGGGGACATTTGTACTATTAAATTGATAGAAGAAGGTATCATTCCTAATTTAATGGTAGTAGATTATAAGACAAAGAGAAGTATCAAATTAGCGAAAATGCAACTGGGTGTTATTGAGAGCGTAAAATGTAAAAGTATAGAAGTTGACAATGAACCCGGGACAATATCACAACAATTATATTTTGAGATCAAAAATGCAATAAAATCAAAGATTATGACAAAAATTATTGTAAATGGGGAAGAAGATTTAGCTACTTTACCTGTAATTAAACATTCGAAAATAGGAGCGAAGGTAATTTATGGGATGCCCGACAAAGGTATGGTAGTAGTTGATGTAAATCAACAAGCAAAAGAGAGGGCCAACAAGCTTCTTGAAAGGATGTTGGTGTGAAATAAATGGAATTAGAAATAATCGAACAAAACGACAATCCGCTGTTGAATAGACAGGAAATAAAAGTAGTCATTAAACACAATGAAAGCTCTACACCAAGGAGAAATCAAGTTATAAAGAATATATCTGAACAACTAAAAGCCAATAGAGAATTAGTTATTATTGATCATCTAAAGAATGCTTATGGAAAAACGGAAACTCATGGATATGCTAAAATTTACTCAGACAAAGAATCTCTATCGAAAATAGAAACTAAGCCTTCAATGGGTAGGCATAAAGATATTGATTCACATTCTAGTGAAAAAGAAACCAAAGAAGCACCTGCCAAGGAAGTAGCTGAAGAAGAAGCACCTTCTGAAGAGGCGTCTGCAAATGAGGAAGAAAAGACCGATGAGTAAAATCAAACAATACGAAGTTACTGACGGAAAGTTAATACGTAAAAAACAATTTTGTCCTGAAGAAGGATGTGGTCCTGGGGTTTTTTTAGCAGTACACAAGGATAGAGTATCTTGTGGAAAATGCGGATATACTAAGTTTAACTAATTAACTCAGAAAGCTTATCTCTGAAAATCCAGAGGAATATAGCTATCCCTAAAATAACCATACCTTGAGAAATAACAACCAACATTTTGAACAATCGAACCCGTTTATCGGGATCTTCCATATGTTCAATTAACCAGTCCATTATCCTTTAATACGTTTTAAACCGAAAATACTTTCCCTTTCTAACTCTTCTAATCTAAATGAAATATATTTTGCTATCTCTTCTAAGTTAGGAATGACCTTAAACTCTAAAGCATTAACTCTACGCTTTGTAGATTCTATCTCATCTAATAACTTTTTCATGGTTGTTTCACCTTCTGCAGCTAAGATAATCATTTCAGATAACTTCTCAAAGGCATGAACTGCTTCATCAACTCTAATAGAAGTTCCAATCAAACCATAGCCTCTATCTTCTAATGATTTTTCAACTGCAGTTACTTCTACAGAAGGAACTACAACACCCATTATATTCTTAGAAGATAATTCAACTTCAGGTGCTTTATTCAAGCAATTTGCCGCAGACTCTAATGCTGTCTTACCGTCCGCTGCGACAGCTATAGCCAACTTTTCCATTGCATCTGAATACAATTCAGATAACTGGCTGCGCAAATCCTTTACTTTAGGTAATAATTCAAAAAATTCCATAATCAGACCGTCACGCTTCATCTTCAGCAATTTGTAACCACTTTTTGAGAGTTTAATCTTGCGTTTAGTCTCAATAAGCTCCATTCGAGTTGGCTTGACGTCTGATGTACTCATTTAATTATTTCTTCCTGTAAGCTGGATGATACTTTTCAAGAGTCTTACGATCGATTCTAGTCAACGCTGATTCTGGCAACTTACTTAACATATCCCAACCAATCTCCAACGTATCTTCAATTGAACGGTTTTCTTCCCTGTCTTGAGTAACAAATCTTTCTTCAAATTCATCCGCAAACTCGAGAAGCTTTTGATCTCTGTCAGAAAGTGCTTCCTTACCTACTATTGCCACAAGACCTCTCAAGTCATTACCTTCTGCATAACCTGCATAAAGCTGATCACTAACTTGTTTGTGGTCTTCACGAGTTTTCTTGTCCCCAATACCTGCATTCATCAAACGGGAAAGAGAAGGTAATACAAAATTAGGAGGATAAATTCCCTTTCTGTGTAAATCTCTAGCAACAACAATCTGTCCTTCTGTAATATATCCTGTCAAATCTGGAATCGGATGAGTAATATCATCACCTGGCATAGTTAAAATCGGAATTTGAGTAACTGAACCTGATTTTCCTTTGATTAATCCTGCTCTCTCATATATCTGAGCTAAGTCAGTGTACATGTAACCAGGATAACCACGACGTCCAGGAACTTCTTCACGTGCTGCACCAATTTGTCTCAATGCTTCACAATAGTTAGTCATATCTGTTAAGATAACAAGAACATCGTATCCTTTCTCAAAAGCAAGATATTCTGCAGTTGTTAATGCCATCCTCGGTGTAATTAATCTTTCAACAGCAGGATCACTAGCGAGATTCATGAAAACTGCAGCCCTACTTAGAGCTCCAGTTCTTTCGAAATCGGCCATAAAATATTGAGCTTCTTCATCAGTAATACCCATTGCACAAAACACAACTGCAAAATCTCTCTCTGCACCCAAAGTTTGAGCCTGACGAGCGATCTGAAGTGATATATCGT
>JAPOKN010000017.1 GCA_029977605.1 Methanobacteriota archaeon | reverse complement strand
CAGGCAATTTCCCTTTGAGAGTAAAGACAAGTACGTGATCACCCTCGTTCAGGACAAAATCATCATCAGGAAATATAGCTTCACCATCTCTATTAATCATTGCAATTAATGTTTTATCTGGAACTCCAAGTTTTTCAATAGAAATTCCAATATTTTTACTATTCTTTTTTATCAAAAATTCTCTAACTGAAGCTTCTCCCCCTTCTAATTCTTCCATACCTTCTATTTTATCGGTAGAAGTCGCTCGGTTGACGATTGCATTAACTGTGACTCTTTTTGGATTAATAAGTGTATCAATTCCTGTGTCCTGAATAACGTATTCTAATTCAGTTTGGTAAACTAAGGCTACAGTTCTTTTGGCACCTTCTTTTTTAGCTAATAAACAGCTCAAAACATTCCAATCCTCACGATCTGTTGCAGCTACAAATAAATCTTCATATCGTATTCCTTCTTCCCTAAGAAAATGGCGATCCGTAGATGAACCTACGAGAACTCGCACCCCTTCTGGAAGAACTGAACTGGCATTTTCAGCCAATATTGGATCTGGCTCAGTCACATACACTTCTATATCTTCGTACTTGGGATCTTCATGGACTTGTTTAGCTAAATTCAGTGCAATTCTACTAGTTCCTGCAATCATTAATCTTTTAATATTTCTCTCGCTTGTAATTTCCTTCGGAATTCCTAAAGAGTCTGAAAGCTCTTCTAACTCGCTGTTTTCGCTAAGAAGGACTAATATTCTGTCTCTCGGCATCAAAATATCCTGCTCAGAAGGAATCGTGACTCCTTCTTCTCTTGCAATTAGTGCAATACGGCAATGAGGTGGCAGTTTAATGTTTGAAAGTGGACGGCCTACTGATGGGGAACTATCATTAAGTCTAATCTCTAAAATTCTGAGGCTACCTACTGAAAAATGCTCCAATCGTGTTAATGCTGGCCTGGATAAAATCTGCCATATTCTATGCATTGACAGTTCATCTGGACTAACAAAAGCATCTACACCAAATAATTGCTTGTGATCATAATCTGAAGGTAGGTCAATTATATCGGGATTATTTAATCTGGCAATCGTACTACATCCCATTTTTTTGGCAAGTGAACAACCTACTAAATTTACAACATCTTTGCCAGTAACTCCAATGAAAAGGTCGGCGTCTTTAATTGATGCTTCCTCCATCAAAAATTTAGCTGAGGCTGCATTTCCTTTGAAAACCTGAGCATCTAGTGTTTGAGCTCTTTTAACAGAAGACGGATTAGAATCAACAAGAGTTACTTCGTGACCTCTGTACACAAGATCACGACCTACTCTAAATCCGACTTCACCAGCTCCTGCAATTAGAACTCGCATGTGTTATGCTGGTATAAAGGGTTTTTAAAGCTCTCGTTCTGATTAATTTGTCTCTTTCTCTAAACTTTTTAAGGCTAAATACATCCCAAAACCCAAAAAACCAAAGAACATTGCACCGACTATTGATAAAATTTCAAAGTTTTCAAACACTTCATTTAGACCTATATTAGGGGATACTCCTTTTGTATCATAACTTTCCTTCCAAGGCCAAAGCGTTGCTAATGAACCTATCATTAATCCAGTTAAAACTGACATCACATCTTGCTTGTAATTTAATAGCATAAAATTCATCAAAGGTACAAATGTGAACAATCCAAGCAATCCTCCGCAGAGAAAATAAAAAATAATACTGAACTCATAATCGTGAACTGCATTTGCTACGACAGTGTATTGTCCTAGTGTCAAAAGAACCAAGGCACCACTAATTCCTGGCAATAACATGGCAGTAAGTGCAAGGGCTCCACTAGCTATTAGCAATAAATTTCCATCTTGGTTATCTAATGATAAATTTGTATAAAGTAAAACTAGAATGAAGGCAATAAAGCAGAAAACGTAGCGGCTAAGTGTACGATCCTCAACTCTCTGCCAAGGCTCTTTAACACTAGATAAAACTAAACCAAAAAAAAGAGCAAAAATGAAAGGAGCTGTAGAAGATTTCAAAAGTAAGCCCTCTTCTCCTTCTGAACCAACTAAAACCTTAGTAATTACATAATATGAAACAAGCATTCCAATACCTAGGGTAAAAAGAAATTGAAACGAATTTAAAAATTTAGGAAATGCCTTTGAAGGAAATCTATCTTTGAAAAAATTTAAAAAATCTGACAAAGAAAAAATTAATTTGTTGTAAATCCCCAAAATCAAAGCTATAGTTCCACCGCTGACTCCAGGTACTGCATCTGCCATACCCATTAGCAATCCACTACGAAATGTTGAAAAATCAAAACTAATCTTTTTACTCATTTTTACCCCTATAAAAATCAATCTTTGCAGCTATCGCTACCTTTGACGCTAGAGAGCGTGTTACTTTTCCTTTTCTCTTATTGTGAGTTCCTTTAACGGAAGGATGTTGGTACAGTATTCCATGTTTAGGTGGTAAAGAACCATCTGACATGTGCCTGAATAGTGCTTTTTCAGCACCCAATAATTGGATTGTGGAAGATGGAAGCCTAGCAAGTTTTGCTAAAGATCCTGCAAAAGAAACCAAGCGAACGGTTAATTGTGCATCCAATAACTTCACCATTTCTGGAAATACTTTAGGAGCCTCTTCATCAATATATTTCGATAAATTTTCAATCAAAATTTGAAGATGAAGATAGGTATCTTTAAGATTTGAAATTGGGAAAGGCAAGGATTCTTTATTTAATAAATAATCAATGGTACTTCTCGAACCGCCAGTTGTATGTGCTTGCCAAGTACATAATCTCTCGGATAACAAATTTGAACTAGTGTGAGCATCATCTAGAGCTTGAATCGCTTGAATAAGATTTTTGTCTGATGTTAAAGATTCTAAAATTCTTTTCTCAGTCTGGATTATACTTGCATCTCTAAGGTCTTTAATGTCAATATCTGGAATTTTTTTAGATAAATTGTAATACTTAGAATCGTCTAGAATAGATACTGTAGCTTTAATTTTCCCTTTATCTGCTGTTACAGATTTCAAACTAAACTAACTCCTAAAGCTTCTTCTTACGGCTAAATGAAATAATCGTGATAATAAGTAATGAACTGACTAATCCCAATGAAGAAAGTGGTGAATCTTCATCTTCTTCATCTACTGTATCATCAATTAAGTCTGATTTTAGAACTGAAAATGGCAAGCTTAGTTTTACTGATTTAGATGAATCACTACTCAATGTAACATTAAGTGTACCTGCAGTATCTGAAGCGGCTTGAGTAACTGGTGGGCGAACTTCAATCATTATTTCTTCATAACTTCCAGGCTCCAAGTAAATTGTTTCTTTTGGTAAAGTAAACCACGATGATCTCTTTCCTTCCATTGCCAATGATAACGTTTCAACAGTATTTCCATTATTTGTAATTAAAACTTTGAAATCACCTGAAAGACCAGCTGTAACGTCACCTGCTGTAGTCTTTAATTCAACATCAATATCTGCTCTTTCTTCAATATAAACTATAAAGTCTATTGAATTCATTTGACCTGATTGATCTGAAGACACCTTAGAAGTGATAGTACTGTTCCCTCCAAAAACATTAGCAGGAACTTTTACGTTCAAGTAGACCGTTTTTGATTCTAAAGGTTGTAAAGTAAAAGAAGATTCAGTATAGGTTCCAATCCAACCTGAAGGCAAAGTTGGTGAAGGTAAATTAATGTAATCTACATCATTGCCCAAATTTTTAACTGTTAATTGGAATGGTATTGTATCACCTGATGCACCAGTTTTTGAATCTGAAGGTGTTTCAACTGAAAAAACATATGTTGGATTAGTCTTTATTTTGAAGCTATCATGATTTGTAAATTTATCGTTTAAAGATGAATAACCTACCAAACTTAATGATATACCATTAATATTTGCCGGCTCATTTGACAATGTTGTTATTTCAAGAGTAAAGTCAGAGGTTGCACCCTTTGCTATGTTAAGAGAATTAAGACAGTTGCCGCTGAATAAAACACAATAAGTCCAACCTGAAGGCAGTCCTTCAACATCAAAATTAATTTCTTCATCCGCATTTGCATAATTTGTTATTGTAACTGGTAGGGCATGTGTATAACCAGGATCGCCTATTGATTCACTAGGAATAACATCTATGATGAAATCTGCATAGTATTCTACTTTAACTGACAAATCAAGCGTATCCACTTTAATCCCTGATGATGATAGTTTAACATATATTGTAAAATTGTAATATCCTGGATTTTCGTCCTGTGGTATCTCAAATGGAAGAACAAAGGCTTCAACACCCCCATAAGGATCTAATTGCTGAGTCTCAAAAATCAAAGTATCTTCAAAATTCCAACCGTCTGGAACATTAGATCCTTTGCTAAATTTATAACTCTCAACGCTGTTACCGTTATTAGTAATAGATATGTTAAATTGATTACTATCTCCAGGATACATTATAGATACTGCTGAGGCCGTAACATATTGATTATATACAGTATTAACTTTTGAAGTTACGTCTAGGTCTGCAAAGGCTGTTGAATCATCATGTGACTCTGCTGTAACTGTAATAGTAGCTTCATCAGTTGATCTAGCTGAAGAAGGAATCTCAACAAACAATTGAATGTCCTCAGAATCTCCGTCATCCAAATCTTCAATAGAGTACTTACTCAAGGAAACTACCCACGCATTACAAGATTCGCATAGTTCATATCCTAGATTAATGTCGTCAGGATCTGAACCTGAATTTGTAACTGAAACGGTATATGTTAAAATCGAACCCGGGTTTCCACTGAGACTATTTTCAGGTGTAGTCAAAGACACACCTCTTACTGGCAATCGGACTGAAGTATTGACTTCTAAGTCATCGTCAAATTGCTCTCGATTTTTTGAATAAATATTAATTTTAGTTAGAGACCAGGCATTCTCTTCTGCATCATCTGGAGAGAAAACACTTAGAACTAAACTATAGCTTTCATCAGGACCTAAGTTATCAATCTCAAATTGACTTAGATTTGATACCCAACCTTCTTCACCTCCGTGAGTAAACTCTAAAGCAAATGAATCAGATTCGCCACCCTCATTAGTAACGGATAAATCATAAATTATCATACCTCCCGGAATAATTTGCTTAGATTCGGCATCTGCTACAATATCAACTTGATAAGTACGCCCATCTTGTGCAGTGGTGTTGGTATTACCAAAACCATAAATATAATTGTAATCCTCTTCTTGGACTCGGGCAATTACAGGTATTACTGCATATTCATCAACTGCAGCCGTGTTAGGAACTGTAACATCCATGGTAACATCTTGTGAAGTTCCTGGCTCCAAAAATACTTCTGACACGCTGGAAGATGCGACCCAATCTTTAGGGACATCTCCAATTTCGATAGCAAAATTATCTGCATTATCTCCTCGATTTGTTAAAGAAACAACATAGGAGGCTGACTCTCCTCTTTTAGCTTGAGCTGCATCACCTTGCTTCAGTTCAACGTCTATTGCATATGTCATGTCAATATCTATTACTTGATCTATTGAATCACTAACTGATTCGTTTTGAGATGTAACTTCCATAGTGTAGGTCATTTGAGAATTATCATATACGTTTTGGACTGGAGCTTGAAAGCTAAAATTAACGTTCTCTTGAGATTGGGCATCTACTGAAATAGTATCAACCTCAGACTCACCAGACCAGCCAGCTCCGTCATCCTCCCAACTGATCTCTAAATCATAAGTGTCATCCATCGTTCCTAAATTAGAAACCATAAATGTAAAAATTACAAGCTCATTCCTTGTAAGAGAATCATAACCTGTGTTTTCTCCAGTATAATCTATATCAACTGCATAGCTAGAACGTGAGGAATCAAATACATTATTTGATGAGAGCTCTGAATCACTGTAAACAAATGTACTGGTTACTCCAGCAATTGGCATTGCCAAAATTAGGGCAATTAACGAAACAAAAAAAGAATTTACACCTTTCTTCATAACATTCACTAAAGTAGAAAGTTTATATAATTACTCACTATCGTTTTTCTGTTCTTTTTCTAGATGCTTTGCTATATTTTTAACTTCTTTTTGAAGACTATTAATATCATCTTTAAGTCTTAGCATCGAAACTTCGAAAGGTGTAAAACCCTGAGTTGATAATGTCCTAGTAGCTATAAACATTCCAAGAAGAACACCGCCCAAAACTGCAGCCAATGATACGGTATAGACTGAAAATGCATAAAATGTTAACAGAGAACTTACATCAAATTGAACATATCCTGTTAAGAATAAAATTAAATAAATCAAAAATGCAACAACTGTAGCTACTGTGACCTGATATGCAAGCGGTGCTTGAGTTATATTCATTGTTTATAATTTAAAGGAGTACTATAAGGCAGTTTCCACTCTTTTTCATCATAATCATCATCCTCATTAATTATGATTGCATCTAATATTATTTTATTATCTGTTGAATCTGGGCTCACTTTAAGTTTACAATTAAGCTCCCAATGAACATCGGATAAATCTGCTTTGAAAGTAAAAGATATAAAATCTTCCGAGCCTTTAATTAAATCATCAAAAGAAATCTTTTTTTGGTGGCTGTAAGCTGAAGAAGCCGTATCATTTCCGTCACTAGAAATAATTGTGAAATTGCCCATTTTAGTCCTGGGAACTGTGTAAAGATAAACCCAGTAACCTTCTCCATCTGAATCTATTTGAAACGTGACAATTGTTCGATTTGGTGTTGAATCTGTACAGCCTGTAAATGATGCTGTAAGCAAAATTATCACGAAAACAACACTCCGAAACATAATAGTCTTTAGAAAAAGGGGATAATAAGGATACTCTCAATAAGGGGCATTCGTAAGCCAATTATGCCTACAACTGCGTTTAGATTAATCTCTATTGAAGCAAAAAGTCATCGTAAAGCCACACGACAAAAAGAATTACAAATTAACCACAGTACAACAATCTTATCATCTAGAATCAAAAGCGACAATCAATTAAATGTAGAAATAAGATATTCTGTATCCTATGGACTATTAGGTATGGTACAGCTAGATTGTGAAGTCATATACTCTGATAAAAAAAATGAAGTGATTAAATCGGCCCAAAGCCAATGGGAAAAAGAACACAAACTACCTGAAAAAATGACTGGAGAACTATACAATAGAGTCTTAGGCGAAGGATCTTTTGAAGTGCTAAATATAGCTAGGAAATTAGGATTGCCTCCGCCTTTTAAAATTGAAGTCCCACAAGTTAAAATGGGAGATAATAAGAATATTAAGCCTAACCTAAACAGTCCTGAAGTTGCCTAAAAATGTCAAATATAAACTTCAATTGCCCAAGTTGTGAACAAAAAGATAAAATTACCTTAATGGGGGAAAGCCAGGGCATATTCGAAAAAAGATGTAAAAAATGCGGAATTACTCTTGAATTAACTGTTGAAGATAATGAATTAAAAGAGGCTAGAATAAAGAAAAAATACCACCCGAAAATTAAAACTAAAGTCCCTGAAGATTACCAAATATACGACTTTAAGGAAGAAGAGGGAAAAAATAAAGAAAAACACTTTTGGGTTAAAGTGATTTCTTTTTTAATTTTAAGTGCATCCATAATGGGATTAATGACTGGAGGTTCGCTTTACTACGCACCTGAGCAATTCAGTGACTCTGAGGATGTAAAAATAAATTTAATTATTGAAAACAAAACTGAATATATTGATTATGCTGTGATAATTATAGACAATAAAGAAACTAATCAGTCATATTTAGATAATGGAACATATAATATTTTTTTGAAACCAGGAAAATATGAAATTAAAGTGAGTGCCGAAGGACATAAGACCTCAATTATGACTGTTTATATTCCTCCACAAGATCCTGATTTGAGTTTAATTGATTATAGCACAGGCCTTGAAGGAGTCAATCGTTTTACTTTTGAGCTTGAGGAGGGTGAAGGCAATATTACTCTAAATGAAAATACATATCTTAAAATGCTTAATTGGTGCCCAATTTTAATTTTACTTTTTTCATTAGTAGGCGTCTGGGGTTCATGGGTTACATACACTTTACAATCTTACAAAAATGCACAAATTGGAGCATTCTTTTCAATAATGGCAATGGGGTTCCTGATTATAGGTCCATTATTAGGAATTATTGCATTAATTCTCCTACCAAAAATCAAAAAAGATTTCACCGGTCATTTTAAAAAGTAGATATTTGAATTAAGAAAGTGGCGCTTAAAGCAGGACTGGAAATTCATCAGCAATTAAATAGCGGAAAACTATTTTGTAATTGTGATTCCAAGGATACCGGAAAAGATTTATTATTTAAGAGAAAACTTCATGCAACTTCAAGTGAAATGGGGGAAGTGGATGTTGCTGCAAAAACTGAACAAATTAAATTATTTACTTATTATAACAAAAGCTGTAATTGTTTAATTTATGCTGATGAGGAACCTCCAAGAGGGCCAAATGAAAATGCTGTAAGGATTGCCTTACAATTTGCTAAGTTAGTTGGAGCAAAGGCGGTTGAAGAAATCCATTTCATGAGGAAAGTGGTAGTGGATGGATCAAACACAAGTGGATTTCAAAGAACTGGACTGATAGCGACTGGAGGGAAAATTGAATACAATGGTAAAATACTCGAGCTTGACCAACTATGTCTTGAGGAAGATTCATGTCGACATGGAGAGGAAAATCATGAATACTTACTAGACAGACTCGGAATCCCTCTTTTGGAGATTACTACAAAACCTCAATTGAACGATAGTAATGATGTGCAAAGTGCTGCGAAAGCTATTGGAAGACTGCTGAGAGCATGTAATGTTAGACGAGGTCTTGGGACAATTAGGCAAGATGTAAATGTTTCGGTAAACAACGGGCAAAGAGTTGAATTAAAAGGATTTCAAGACTTAAGTTCAATGCCAAAGGTAGTTGAAAACGAGGTAAAAAGACAAACTAATCTAAATGAAATTGAAAAGGGAAATGTTGACCAAGTGACCGTTGTAAATGATTGTTTCAAAGAAAAAAGAGAATTCGCTCTAGCACTAAAAATTGATAATTGGAAAGGTGTTTTAGGAAACAAAAATTCTCCGAAAGATCATGTAAGATTGGGTAAAGAACTTGCAGATTATGCTAAAAGAGCTGGAATGAAGGGAATTATGCATAGTGATGAATTGCCTGCATATGGAATTGATGGTGACGAAACAAACCAGATTAAAAGAAAACTTAAATGTAAGGAAAATGACGCATTCATTCTCATATTTGGTAAAGAAAAAAAAGTTGAGAATGCAATGAATCTGGTAATTGAAAGGATTAAAACTAATGGAGTGCCTGCTGAAGTAAGAAAAGTCACTCCTGAAAATCTTACCAAATACTTAAGACCTATGCCTGGAGCGTCGAGGATGTATCCTGAAACTGATATAGCTCCATTCAAAATTAGTGGCATAAATGTTTCAAAGCCTAAAACTTTAGATGAGAGAGAAAAAAACTTACCCCTTAATACTGAAGAATCAAAACAATTGGTCAATAGAGAACTAGACGAAAAATTTAATTATTTAAATGGTAAATATGAACTACCAAAACTAATTTCGCGTATTCTCCTACATACATTACCACAACTTAAGGACGAAGGTGAAAATATAAGTACAAGTGATTTGGAAAAAGTTCTTGATCTATTTAAAGATGGAAGACTTGTGAAGGAAGGCATTCCAAACGCCCTAATTCAATCAAGTAATAATAAAGAAATCGAAGTTAATAGTGGAAATGTAGATAATGAAATTAATATATTTATAAATAATTTGATTAAAAATAAAGAACAATTCATAAAAGAGAGAGGAATGGGAGCTGTCGGTGCTTTAATGGGTCCTGTAATGTCTGAATTTAGAGGGAAAATGGATGGCGGCGACATAAATAAAATGTTAATGAAGAAAATTAAGGAGATTCTGTGATTAAGGAAGCTCTAATTTTAGCTGCAGGAAAAGGCACCCGAATGTGGCCATTAACTGAGAACTACCCAAAGCCGTTGCTTCCTTTATGTGGCAAACCGATAATCGAACAACAAATTACAGCATTAAGAAAAGTTGGTGTATCAAAAATCAACATATTAATTGGACATAGGATGAAGGAAATTTCCGACTTAGTTGGAAGTGGAGAAAAATATAACGTTGAAATTAAGTATATTGTTCAAAACGAACAAAAGGGTACTGGACATGCTGTGTCTTTAGCTGAGGAGCATGTTGATGGGGCATTCTTTTGTTTGAATGGAGATACTCTAATTGATGAGGAAAATTTAAATTTATTGTCTAAACAAAAAAAACATATGGCAATGATGATTACACATGTTGATGATGGCAGAAAATTCGGTGCAGTTCAAACCAAAGATGGCCTTCTTACGTCCATAATTGAAAAAGGAGTAAAAGGACCTGCATCAATAAACGCAGGAATATATTTATTTAATAAAAAAATATTTAAATCACTTAAATCTATTGAAAGATCTATCAGGGGCGAATTGGAACTGACTGACGCTTTAAAATTAAATGATATTTATACAGTAAATTACAAAGGTTTCTGGAAAGACATTGGGTCTCCGTGGGATCTGCTAACTGCTAATGAAGTTTGCATCGAAGACATTCAGAATGACATTAAAGGAACGGTTGAAAAGAACGTGAATCTAAAAGGAGACGTTCATCTAGGAAAAGATTCCGTATTAAAATCTGGAACTTACATAGAGGGGCCTGTTTGGATTGGTGAAAATTGTGTAGTCGGACCTAATGCTTATCTTAGAAAAGGAACTGTTTTATGTGGAAATAATAAGGTAGGAGCTTCCTCGGAAATTAAAAATTCTATTCTATTCGAAAATTCAAAAGCACCTCACCACAATTATGTAGGTGATTCGGTAATTGGTAAAAACTGTAATTTAGGTTCGGGAACTAAAATTGCAAACTTAAGATTGGACAAAAAAGAAATAACTGTTGTGCATAAAGGACAGCAAGTCAACACTTCTAGGAGAAAACTAGGGGCAATCATGGGAGATAACGTGGCAACCGGAATTAATTCTTCAATAAATTCAGGAACCATTATTGGAAGTGATACTAAAATTGGTCCAAATGCACTTATTTCAGGTACTTATGAAAATAAAAGTTTGATTATATAATGCACATTCTTCAAGTAACTCCATATTTTTTTCCACACTTTGGTGGCGTTGAATCACACGTTCTGGGCCTCTCTGAAAACTTGATAAAGTTGGGTCACGAAGTTGAGGTTGTAACCTCAAGATATAGTAGGATGCCAGAAACGGAAAATCTTAATGGAATAAAAATTACAAGACTACCTCAATGGATCAACATGTACAATACCCCAGTAGTAACTTCTATACGGCAATTTGTTAGAAGAACTCATGCTGACATTGTGCATATTCATTCACCGCCTCCATTTACAGAGAGGTTTGCAGCAAAAGGTGCCAAAGATGCTGGAAAACCTTTCGTTGTGACTCATCATTGTGATTTAGAGTTAAAAGGATTTTTTGGTAATACTGTTGTGAATTTTTATCAAAAATACCTAGGAGACTATCCTCTGAGAGAGGCGAATAGAGTAATTTCAACTACAGATAGCTATGCTACCACATCGCGTACTTTGTGGGATATCGATGTGACAGTAATTCCAAATGCTGTTGATATCAGCCGATTTAATATCCATAATGATGGTAAAATAATAAGAGATAAATACTCTTGTGAAAACGAGCCTCTAGGTCTTTTTGTTGGGAGGCTTGTTCCTCACAAAGGTATCGGAATTCTCATCAGAAGCTTAACTTATACAAAAAAAGGGAAATTATTAATTGTAGGAGATGGGCCATATAAAAAATGGCTAATTAATCTAGTGAAAAAATTAGATTTAAAAGATAGAGTAATATTCGTAGGACCTGTTGATGATTATTGGTTGCCATCATATTATTCAGCTACAGATGCAGTTATTTTACCATCAACATCTAGGCTAGAAGCTTTTGGAATAGTAGGCTTAGAGGGTATGGCTTCCGGAAAACCTTTAATTTTAAGCGATATACCCGGAGTAAGGGATGTTATTTCTGAAAAAGAAGGTTATATCGTAGAGCCATTGGATCCGAGTGCAATAGCAACAGCATTAGAAAAAATCTGGAATGCGCCAGAGATGGCTCGAGAAATGGGGGAAAGAGGGCGAGAAAGAGTAGAAAAACTTTTTTCTTGGGAAAAAGTATCTAAGGATATTGAGAGTGTCTTTACTGAAATTTTAACTAAATAACTAATTCTTTATTAATATTAGACAGTATAATTTGACAGGAACTAAAATCTTCACCTTTCTTTTTCAGTGCAGAACCCTTACCGTATAATGCTTCAGAACATAAAGAATCAATCCCTAAAGCCATATCAAAAAAATCAATTGCTTCATCAAAATGATCCATTTCAATTGAAATCCAACCTGCATTCAAAAAACCATTAATTTCACGGGGGAATGCCTGAATGAACTTTCTCGCAAATAATATTGAATCTGAAAATTCTTCTCTTATTAAAAAATATTGACTTAACAACAAAAAATGCTTTGAATTCTTTTTATCAAGAAATTCTAATGCTAATTTAGGGTCTATATCTAACACTTTTTTAGCTATAATTTCTTGAGTTCGGGAATTTTTTTCTTTGAAAAGTGAAAATTCTTCTATTCTATCTACTATCTCTTCACCAGACAACGTTTTTAGTAATAATGACTTACCAGTTATTGATTTTGGATCAATTTCTAAACCTTTCTCAATTAATTTTCGTGCTTCTGAGATTTTATCAAAATCAATCAATACTTGTGCATTTCTAAAATAAGGTCGACTGGTACCAGGTGCTACTGATATTGCATTAGAATATTGACGAAAACCTTCATGAACTATTCCTGCAACTTGTAAAATACGTCCCTTTTCTATCCAATCCAAGTCTCTCATCCTATTTCTTGAAAGTATGTCTTGTGCTCTAACTGCTTCGTCAAAACATTGCATAGCTTGTAAAGTATTTCCAATTTCCATATTGATATCTCCCAGAGCTATCCAACAGGGTACATGTTGCCCATCAACAGACAAACCTAAATTGACTATTTGCCTTGCTTTATCATATAATTTTAAACTTTGAAAACAACGACCCAATGCCTCATGGTAGTCAGGATCCTCAGAGTCTAACTCTAATGAAGTTTCTATAAATTCAAGTCCTTCTTCTGGACGGCCCAGACGAGTTAGCGCACGACCTTTAGCCATCCAAGCATAATGAAACATCGAATCTAGTTCTATAGCTTTTTCATGGTAATATATTGATTCTTCATATCTATGCAAATGGTCCAATGCATTACCAATATTATTAACAGCGATTACATATTCTTCGTCTAATTTAAGAGATTCTTCATAAAGTTCAATACTCCTCTCGTAAAGGCCTTGATTATAATGAACATTTGCTAAATTATTCCATGCAATCTTATCACTGGGATCTAAATCTACTGCACGTTGATAATAATCCTTTGAATCATTTAGTCTGCCAGATAATTGGAGGGTGTAGCCATAATTGTACCAAGCTACAGCATATGTAGGATCTGATTTCATTGATTCATCATAACATCGTAAAGCTTCATTCCAACGATTAATATTGAAATTAGCAAATCCTCTATTATTCCATGCAGGTGCATTTCTTGGCTCTAATTCGAGAGAAATAGCGTATGCGCCTATTGCATCCTCATATCTTGATAATCTTTGCAATGAATCTCCTAATCTCATGTGATATCTGGCAACCTCAGGAGCTAATTTACATGCTTTTTCATAAAAAACTCTAGCCTCATTTGGAGAATTTCGAGACATCTCGAGCATACCTAATCTATTGAAAATTTGGGGATCTTCGGGAGCAAGAGATGAGGCCTGCAAAAATTTTGATTTTGCTAAAGAAGAATTACCATTCTCATATTCCATTTCACCTTCTTCAATAAGGTCTATAACATCCATTATTCACCAATTGTCTTTTTCAATCTAACTATAGCATCTTCGGTATCTTTCTTCAATTTCGCCCATTCAGCACCACCATGTTCTCTTGAATCTGGCTTATGATTTAACGCAGTACTGTAGCTTTCAAGAGCTTCTCGTGGCCTATCAAGTAATTCCAAGGCATAGCCCTTGTTGTGCCAAGCCCATGCATATTCTTCTTTCAAAGATAGAGCTCTTTCATAACAATCAAGTGATTCTTCTAGTCTATTTAATTGCCTTAAAGTAACTCCTCGATTATTCCAAGCACTTCTGTTATTAGGATTCAGCTCAGTAGAGGTCTGAAATGCTGTTAAAGCATCTTTTAGATCTCCAACCCTGAATAAAGCCTTTCCAAGATTAAACCAACAAATAGAATACTTAGGATTTGATGCTAAAGCCCTACGATAACTATCAATAGCCTTATGATTGTAGCCTAACCTACTGAGCGCTACACCTCTATCATTGAAAACTATCTCATCATCTACATTGATACTTTTATTCAATGCCTCTGATGCTTCTGCATACTCGTTTAATTCATCATGAGATATACCCTTAGCTTTCAAAACTTCGTTATCTCTAGGTCGAAATTCTAAAACTTTATCAAATGATTCTAAAGCTTCTCTGTACCTGCCTCTTTGATGATTGATTTTACCTAATTGATATAATGCATCTCTGTTGTTTGAATCTAATTCTAACAGCTTAGTGAAAGATGATATTGATTTTTCAAAATTACCTAATTCTTTTTGAATCAACGCTTCGACATAAAGTGAAGAAGTGTTATTGGGATTTTCCGATAAGGAATGCTGGACTGCCTCCAAAGATTTTTCCATTTTATTCATTTTATAATAACACATCGCAATGTCCTTGAAAAGAATTTGGCGACGTTTAATTCTATCTGATAATATCAATAATAATTCAAGACAATCTGGATATTTTTCATTTTTAAAATATATTTTGGCCAACTCATGATTGAGACTCTTATCCTCGGGTTTTAGCTCTAACGCTTTCAATATACTGCTTTCAGCTTTACTATAATCTTCCAACTTTTTATATGAAACTGCTTCTAGTTTTAATGATTGAATTTGTGATTCTATACTCTTAGTCACATTTTAGCATAAGTGGGTTATAAAAAAACTAGAGGGACAGTGAATTTTATTTAAGTACTAATATCTACAATAAAATGACTGTAGTAATTGATGGTAAAACTTTGACAATCGATAAGGTAGTTGAGGTTGCTAGAAATAACACTAATATTTCCGTGTCTGGTAAATCATGGGAAAAAATTAACTCTTGTAGAGAAATGCTTGAGGAGAAAATCAATAATCATGAAATCATGTATGGAATTACTACAGGTATAGGAGAATTCTCTGAAGTAACGCTAGATCCAGACCAAACAAAAGAGTTTCAGAAATTATTAATCTATTCACATGCGGCAGGAATTGGAAAGCCAATGGATCCTGAAATTGTTAGAGGAGCTATGTGTGGAAGAATTAATGTCCATTCCAAAGGTTACTCCGGAGGTAGAAAAGAAATAACTGAATACCTTATTGAAGCATTAAATCAAAATTTAACCCCTGTAGTTTGTGAAAAGGGTTCTGTAGGTGCATGTGGTGATTTATCTCCTATGTCTCAAATTGCTTTATCACTTATGGGTGAAGGTGAAATGATTGTTGAAGGAGAAATCATAGATTCTAAAGAAGCTTTGAATGCTATAGGATTAAAACCTCTTGAACTTGAAGCTAGAGATGGATTGGCACTAATCAACGGAAGTAACGTTCTAACTGCATTGGCTGCAATTACTTTACATGATGCTCAAAAATGGATGAAATTACACGACATTGCTGCTGCAATGACTTTAGAAGCATTAATGGCAAATATGAAACCATACGATAAGCGAATTCATGAATTAAGAGGATTCAGCGGTTCACAAATTATAGCTAATAATCTAAACATATTAACTGAAGATTCCGAGATTCTATTTAGCGGAGGTAAAAAGGTACAAGACGCTTATTCTATGAGATCTACCCCTCAGGTAGCTGGAACTTTGCGTGACTCCATAAATTATGCTATAACTCAAGTGGAGATTGAACTAAACGGAGTTGGAGACAATCCAATATTTTTAACTAAAGAAAAAGATGTTCTAACTGGGGCTAACTTCCAAGGAACTCCAATAGCACTTCCAATGGAGATGGTAGGAACTGGACTAAGTATGGTTGCTGTTTTGTCTGAAAGAAGAATGAATAGACTAACAAATCCTGCACTATCTGTTGGGTTGCCTCCATTTTTAGCTGAAAAACCAGGATTACATTCTGGAATGATGCTTTCACAATATACGGCTGATGCGTTAATTGCTGAAACAAGAATACTCTCTCATCCTGCAGCAAATCAATCTATTCCAGCTGCTGCAGATCAAGAAGATTTTGTTTCTATGGGGCTAACTACTTCACAAAAGACAAAACAAATTCTAGACAATTGCTATGGAGTATTAGCAATCGAAATGATGGCTGCTGCGCAAGCTCTTGATATGAGAAAAAAAGGCATGGGTAAGGGAACTTCAATTGCTCATCAAATAATAAGAGAAAGTGTAGATTACTTAGAAGAGGATAGGCCCCTTTACAATGACCATAACAAAATGGTTGAAATACTGAAATCTGAACGGATAATTAACGAAATTGAAAGTGAATTGAATATTAAACTTTGATTAGTTTAAAGAATGTCTGAAATGGATAATTCCTTCTCGTACAATTGAAACTATTAAATCTATTTCTTCAGAAGTAATCCCAAAATGTGACGTAAATCTTAGAGCGTTGATTCCTCCATGGATTACACCAAGCCCTCTTCTGCGACACCAAGGCTCAATCCCATCAAATCCAACTACCGGAATTTCTGGTCTGAGCTCTGCACTACATAATAGACCGGTTCCCTGAACCTTAAGCACTTCATCTGGAAATTCAGCCATTAATTGGTTTAACTTTGTTACGAATTCTTTGCCTCTCTCTCTAATGTTCGTACGTAATTCTGGAGTAATGCTCTCTAAAACACTTACTGCAGTTTCTAAAGCCCTGGGATTTGTTGTCATTGTATTTCCATATATTCCCTTAACATACAATTCAGAAGCTTTTGAGTTCATACCTAAGACCGAAAGAGGATATTGTCCTGCGTTAAGAGCTTTTGACCATGTTTCTAAATCTGGAGCTTCACAATCTTCAAATCCTTCATAATCTATGACTGAAAGACATCCTTGTCCTCTAAATCCTGCTTGAATCGAATCTATCAGTAGTAAAGATCCATGCTCTTTTGTAAGCTTTCTGGCTTCGTCATAAAATTCCCTCGTAATGCACTGCCCAGGATTACCTTCTCCTTGTACAGGCTCAATAGCCATTAATTCAATGAATACATTATTCTTGTCGGCATGCTCAAAAATATTTCTTAAGGCATCCAAATCGTTAGGAGGAACTAAGTACAAATTATCTCTATCTCTAAAGGAAGCCAAGTGCTTGTCATATCCATCTTTACAAGAGTGGGATAACTGAGCAGGCCGGTCTGTTCTACCGTGAAAACCGTGCTCTACTGCCAACAATTTTATTTCTTTTCCTTCATGCTTACCGCCTGGAGAGGTATGATTGAAGGAATTTACATCTGCAATCCTCAAACTAACTGAAACTGATTCAGACCCACTGTTAACACAGATATATCTATCGAACGGACTATGGCCACGAGTGTGTCCTAGTTCTTTGTTTAAAGCCTCTACAAATCTTTGCTGTGAAAATGAAGCTGTCATTACATTAGCCATAACCCAGTTTTTGGACATAGAAGAAACAATATTCTTAGGGCCGTGACCCGATCCTAGCATACCATAACCTCCATTATCATGAATAACTGCACCATGTGAAGTTATTATCCAGGGACCTTGGGCACTAATAGCCACGTATGGATTGATTGTAGCTGGTGCGTAAAAATTAACAAAACCTTGTTGTAAATATTCAACAAGGTCTTTTTCTGTTTTCATTAAAATTTTACTACCTACTTTTTCCCTTAGTGAAATGTGATAATCATGCGCTTGAGCTATAGCCTCTTTCAAAGTAGAATCCATTGAAAGGAAGTTAAAGATTTCAGAATTAGAAAGGCCCGCAGTATCTGAATCTCCACAATTTTTCCTAATATCTTCTAACTTTAAAAAATATTTATCGGTAAGATATTTTGATTTATCTATAGTAGCTGCCTGCATACTATCACAATATATCCGGAGTATTAAAGGAAGAGGTCCTTGTGACCAAGACCAAAAGCAAATGTTGGCAATTCTTCAACGCAAGAAATTTCTTTAGCTGTAAATTTTGAAAGTGATACTCTAATTTTGTCATTAGGAATCAAATCACAGGCTTGGCCATAAGATATGAGTTGTTTAGCAAGTTTATTACCTGTTTTATCCCAATCCATTAAAATTATAAATTGAGATGATCTACCAAACTTTTGTGAAATACGTTCTACTGTAGATAAAACCGATTTACCATCATTAATCTCGATTATATCGCCTTCAATGCCCAATCTTCTCAACGCGATTGTATCCCTTTTACCCTCTACTACTATAGGAAATTTAAGAGAACGCAAGTCATCCCATATCTTTTGGAAATCTGACGCTCGTCTTTCTTTACTTTCGTAAACCATAACAAACTTGCCCTGTTGTCACAATAAAGTCGCATATAATTAAGATAGCTTCGACCTTAATTCTTAAGTTAAGGTCTCTCTCAAGGGTAATGATTAGAGTCGCAGGATTAACAAAATATTACAGTGGTAAACCTGCAGCAAAAAATATTACTTTTAATGTGGATAAAGGTGAAGTTTTTGGCCTATTAGGAACTAATGGAGCTGGAAAGTCTACAACAATAAAAATGCTTTGTGGATTACTCAAGCCAAGCAAAGGAATGGTTACAATTGGAGGTATAGATTTGCAACGAACTCCTCTAAAAGCCAAATCAATAATGGGTTACCTTCCTGAGAATCCACTACTTTATGATAAGCTTACTGGAGCTGAGAGCTTAGAATTAATTGGAAAATTACGTAAATTGTCTTCTGATATGATTAAGCAACGCGTGACTTACTATGCTAAAGCATTAGGTTTAGGTGAACAAATATATCAAGAAGTTGGAACTTATTCTAAGGGTATGAGACAAAAAATTGCTATTGCAATGACATTAATTCATGATCCTGAAATGGTATTATTGGATGAGCCTGCTAGTGGGTTAGATCCAAGATATACAAAAATTCTAAAGGATTGGATAAAAAATCTTGCAAGTAATGGGAGAACCGTATTACTATCAACTCATATAATTGAAATGGCTGAAAATCTATGCACTAAGGTAGCTATTATAGATAAGGGGCAACTTCTCGCGGTAGGTACTATTCAAGAGATACAAGCAAGTACTGGCGTTAATAATTTGGAAGATGCTTTCATTCGCCTCATTGGCGATTAAGGATCTTAACTTTACCAGTTCTTTCTTCACATTCATTTACTATTTTATGAGCCCATGATAATTTTTGGATTTTTCTAGGACTATAATGTCCAGAGTATGGCCCTACTTTATCAAAATTAAATCCTATTAGGTTAACTAATTTGGCACCCAGTTTCAATGACATCATGAGAGACCGATCACCATCTGTAAAGCCTCCCCAGCAATTAGTTCCAGAGGAAGGATAAGTTGTTGTCAAACAAATAGCTTGTATTTCGGTAGAAAACTCAAAAAGTCTTGATAAATTATCTCCATGTGCATGAACGACTATCTTTGAACCCTTCTTATTTGCCCATACCATTTCAGGCAAATTACCATCTAAATCCGTAACTATAATCTCGGGAATTATATTTCTCTCTAGACAAGCTGAAACTGCACCATCTGCAGCAATCTTAATTCCATCAGGAATAACCTCTTTTTCAGTTATTCCAGCTCCCACTATAGTTACTGTATTATTCGAGATTATGTTAGGTAAATCTCCTTTAGGTTTGTACAATCTCGAAATTAAACGTGACGAAGCTTTCTCCCGGGATCTAGAAAAACCGAACTGAGTGTTTATTTCCTCTTGTAGAGGCCACCACCAGTCTATGGCAAAAGACAACTAAATCTTGATTTTAGTGTCTTGCCTATAAGGCATTACCATCTTCATCACAAGGAACTTCTTCGCCTGTGTCAGGATCTATGTAGTAGAATGAGCCGTCTTCATCTTCGTAAATTTCAACTTCATATTCATCATCTCCACCAAGATCGCCGAAATCTCCGAAATCAGCGTCTGCCATCGATCCACCAGATGCTGCTGCGCTCAGCATATTCATAATATTGTTTTCAACAGCTGCTGCATCTCTAGCTTCCTTTGATGATTCTAATGCATCAATCTTACGTTTGGTTGACTCATAAGATTCAGTCATTTCTGTTAGCTTCTCAAGTTGCTCATCACGTTCCATCTTCAAGATACGTGCGAGATGCTTTTCAATTTTTGATAAGTCATCACGTGCTGCAACTAAGCGTGCTAAAGATTCGTGGAATCTTTCTGCAACCATCTCTATATCTGGATCTTCCAAGTCAAGTTGCATTTCCTCTTCTTCCTTTTGGCGTGCTTCTTCAGCAGCTTCAAGCTCTTTGAGTTTATCCTCTGCAGCTATTTCCTGGGCTTTTACCAGTATGCTATTGAAAGCGCTAATGTGCTCTTCCAATTTTGTCGCTGCACGAGAGGCATCATAAGCGGAGACTTCCATAAGTTCTTCACGCTCTGATAAACTTTCCATGCGGCGCTCTACACTCTCTAGTCTTTGTCGGTCTCTTTCGTTCATTTCTTCGTCACCTGCTATTACACCTTGTTGCAATTTGAATGCTGTACCTGATAGAATTGCTCCTAAAAGGAAGAATCCAATTAATGCAACTAGGTTATAAGTATAAGAACTTCCTTCTAATGTTACCATTTCGTCGCTAACGGAGACTGCTACTGTTTGTGAAGTACTGCCTCCAGAATTGTCATATGCTGTAGCTACTACATCAAAATTACCTGATTTGGAATATGTATGAGTTGCTGTAACTGTTTGTCCACTGAAATCTGAAGTTTGGAACGTTTGTGATTCACCATCTCCGAATTCAATAACGAAGTGAGTTACTGTTCCGTCTGCATCTGTTGGTATTGTGAATGAAAACAATTGTTCTGTACCTTGAACTGGATTATCAAGTGAAGGTGCTGCTACTGTTGGATTACTATTTTCAATTGTAGTATCAAATACATGCCTTCCGGTCTGCCCGTTTGCATCTACGTAATCCAAAGTGGTTGTCCATGTTCCTGAATTAGCATATGCAGAACCATCCCATGAGTCCATATCGTAAGTACATGTAACTCCGGAATTGCTACATTCTGCAAGGCCCCAACTGCTCATGTCTGTGCTGAATGTTCTTGCAGTTAAGGTAAACGTATGTGTAGCTGAACTAAAGTCAACATTATCTGAAACTGTGAAAGATTGATCTCCATTGGATGAAGCCATAATACTGAAAGTTACATCCTGAGTTGCGCCTGCAGCTACAGTATATTCAGAAGTTGCAAAACTAACTGAGTCTGTCATGGAGGTTACAATAAAGGTGGTGGAAACTCCTGTATTTTGAATCGTAGCTGTTCCTTGGCCAATTGTTCCTTGATTAAATGTATATGCTGTGTCACCAGTAATTGCTAGTGAACGTGTTGATGAAGCAACTACTACATCATAAGAATCTGTGGATGCGGCCCCACTAGATGTTGCGGATAGCCCTATTGAAGAAGATGCGGCACTAGCTGCATCTGCAGGAATTCCAACTGTAATATCAACTGTAGCTGAAGATCCAGAAGCCAAAGATACGATGTCATCTGATTTAGCATTAGCCCAAACACCACTGTGTCCAATTGTAAAAGTATCAAAACCATTACCTGTGTTTGTAACTGTAAATGATAAATCTCCTGAACCACCTGGATTCAATCCGGTCAAGGTTCCTGCGGTAACTGTCACTCCATATACTTGATTTGCAGTGGTTGTAACTGAGGTAGATGAACCATCTCCGTTAATTACACTAAATGTTACAGATGCTGAATCACCTGAACCTGCATTAGCGGGAATTGTTTGAGTAACTGAAATCGTATCTGAAGCTCCCATATCAAGAGTAGTACTGCCTCCTGGCGTATCAACATTCCATGAAGAAGAAACTGTATAATCCATCTTTTCTTGTGAATTACCTGTATTTAGAATTGTGAAATGGTAAGTTACTGTATCGCCTGGGTTTCCAGAAACGTCTGTGTCACCT
>JAPOKN010000007.1 GCA_029977605.1 Methanobacteriota archaeon | reverse complement strand
CTTCTAGAAGATGGATGGGATGTTACAATTCATTCTGCAGAATTTTCTCCAAATACTACTTCAGATGTGGCCGCAGCTTTATGGTATCCATTTCTATCAGCTCCAGTAGAAAAGACAGATGCATGGGGCTCTCGAACTTATGATATTTTGAAATTATTAACCGTTGATGAAAAAGCAGGAATTGAAATGGTCCAGACATTTGAATATTTCCGTAGTAAACAGGAGAATCCTTCTTGGATGTCTACAGTAGACCAATTTGAAAAGATTACAGAAGATTTGCCATCAGACTATGTTGAATGTTTTTCATTTATGACTCAAGTCATCGAGATGCCAATATACTTGAAATGGTTGATGGACCGATTCAAAGTTTTAGGTGGAAAATTGGAAAAGAAAATAATTACTAGTTTTTCTGACGTCTCCGATGATTTTTCTATAATAATTAACTGTACGGGCCTAAGCTCTGGAGAGCTTTGTGATGATTCTGAAGTGTACCCAGTTCGTGGGCAAATAATTCGAATAAAGCCACTAATTAGTGAGATGCATTTAGATCAACAAGTTCCTACTCTAGCCTATATTGTACCAAGAAGTAATGATATGATTATTGGAGGAGTCGCTCAGAAAGGTAATTGGAATACTGAGGCAACCATTGAGGATAGAAATTTTATAATTGATAAAGCTTCTAAAATTATTCCTGGAATAAAAGGTGCTGAAATAATAGAGGATATTGTAGGCTTAAGGCCCGGTAGAACTGAAGTACGTCTTGAAAAAGAATTTATTTCAGGAAGAACTGTAATCCATAATTATGGCCACGGTGGTTCTGGTGTTACACTTTCATGGGGATGTGCTGAAGAAATAGTGGAGATAATTAATGAATAAAGATTCTAAAGGTACACATGATTATCTTGATGATCCAAGAAATTCTGAAGTATTAGTATACGTTAATGGAGACTTTGTTCCGAGGCAAGATGCCAAGATTTCTGTATTTGATAGCGGATTTCTTCTTGGGGACGGGGTGTGGGAAGGCATTCGTTTGCATAATGGGAAGTTACTGTTTTTGGCTGAACATTTAGAAAGATTATTTTGGGGCGCTAGCAAGATAGACATGGATCTGGGTAAAACTCTAGGAGAAATAACCGATATACTATACGATACAATTATCAAGAACGAAATGTTCGATGGTGTTCACTTGAGGCTTATAGTTTCAAGAGGAATTAAATCTACACCATATCAAGATCCTAGTTTTACCATTTCGGAACCTTCAATAGTTGTAATTCCTGAATATAAGTTGCCTTCTCCCGACATTCAAAAGACAGGTCTAAAGTTGGTTTCAGTTAATACGATTCGAGGAAGTGAAAATATTCAAGATCACAGGATTAATAGTTTAAGCAAATTTAATTGCATTCAAGCCTGTATAGAGGCTAAAAGAAAAGGCGGTGATGAAGGTTTAATGTTAGATCCACATGGATATGTTTCTACGTGTAATTCTACACACTTTTTTATTGTTAAATCTGGTGCAGTCTGGACATCTACGGGAAAGTATTGTTTAGGTGGAATTACTCGGCAAAACGTGATAGATATCTGTAATTCAAATTCTATTCCAATATATGAGAAGAATTTTACATTGTCTGAGGTTTATGAGGCAGATGAGGCCTTTGTTACAGGTACTTTTGCAGGTATAATTCCAATATACGAAATTGACGATCATGATATCAATGCAATTCCTTCTGATTCAGTTGTAGCAATATTACAAAAATATTATCACGATTTAATTGAATCTGAGAGCAAAGCATGAAGCGAATTGCGATGTGGTCTGGCCCTCGCAACATATCTACTGCAATGATGCGTTCATGGGAAAGTAGGGCTGATACTTTCGTTATTGATGAACCATTTTATCCACATTATCTTAGTAAAACTGATGTTAATCATCCCGCTAGAGAGGAAATAATTGCAGCAGGAGAGGTGGATGAGGCTGTTGTGGGTCAAAAATTGATTTCTGAAACTAAAGGTACTTGTTCAATATATTTTCAAAAGCACATAACTCATCATCTTTTACCCTCTGTTGATAGAGAATGGATGGAGGATGTTACAAATTGCTTTTTAATAAGAAATCCTAAGGATATGATTATTTCCTACAGCAAAGTTCACCCTGATTTGAATGTGCATCTGCTTGGACTTAACGAGCAGCATGAAATTTTTAATTATGTCAGAAAGATTACAAATGAAATTCCTCCGGTTGTAGATTCTAAAGATATTTTGCTTAATCCGCGAGATGTCCTGAGTAAATTATGCACCAAAATTGACGTAGTTTTTTCTGAAGAGATGCTCAGCTGGTCTAAGGGAAAGCGTGATACTGATGGAATATGGGCAGATTATTGGTATAAAAACGTAATAAATTCTACTGGGTTTAATAGTTACAAGGAAAAAGAAGAAGACGTTCCTAGTAAATATTTAGATTTTTATGAAGATTGCTCTAAAATTTATGATGAATTGAGCAAGCATAAAATAACATAATTTAGCAATTAGTTAATTAAACCCCAGATTCATAGTCAAAATATGAGCGAAAAGGTAAATCTAGATCCTGAACCGTGGACTTATCACCTTCTTGGCTTGATTTCACCTCTATTGGTAATCTCAGGAAATCTTCTGGGCGTTTATGAGCCGATTTATGCTGCTATGGGTGTTATTTTCATATGGGTTGTTGGCCCCATTTTAGATATTCTTTTAGGAGAAACCAAAGTTCCTCGACCACCTCGTGATTCTGGGACTCCCTTTGAAGTTTTATTATGGGTTCATGGAATTTTACAGTTATTCGTAATGGGTACTTTCTTTTGGTTCGCCTTCAACACAGGTCTTAATTTTTGGTTAGTAATAGGTGCTTTGTCAACAGGATTGAGTGCTGCAGCTTCTGCGATAGTTACAGCTCATGAATTAGGGCATACTAGGCCTAGAAGTCCAAGTTGGTGGCTCTCTAGAGTCTTATTATTCAGCGTAAATTATCTTCACTTTACAACTGAACACAATTACAACCATCACAGATGGGTTGCCACCGATAAAGATCCAGCAAGCGCTACAGAAGACGAAAGTTTATGGCATTTTTGGATTAGAACTATTCCGGGCCAGTTTCTTTCTTCTGTAGAGATACACAATAGCAAAGGAAAGACTGGTTTTAGCAATCCTTCTTACCGGGGGCTTTTTTTACAAATAGTAACTATATTTGGCTTAGCTTTCATTCCAGGATACCTAGGTTACTTTGACGGAATTCCATTGACAGTAGGATGGATTATTTCCTCAGTAATTTCAATTCTAACTCTTGAGTATGTTAATTACATACGTCACTGGGGTTTGCGCAGAGGTAAAGGACGTTTCAAAGCAGAGCATGCTTGGAATACTGAAGCAAGATGGTCACGATGGAGTCTTCTGGAATTAACAAGACATTCAGATCACCATCTAGATGGTGGAGTACCATTCTGGAAATTACGTCCTCTTGGCAATACACCTACGCTTAAATGGGGATATTATGCTTCTTGGTGGCCTTGTGTCATAACTCCCATTTGGAGGAAAGTAATGACTCCTCGTTTGTCCAATTTTGACTAGTTACATTTATTATCGGGCATATAATGAATCAATATGGGAAAGGAAATTACCTTATCAAATGTTAACAAATATCTGAAAAAATTTACTTCAGATCCACAAGCTAGAATTTCAATGAATGCAGCTACCCGCACAGATGTCCGAAGAGTAGCAATGAATTGGGAATCCTTCAGAGAGATAGATCATACCTTTTCTGAAAAAGTTAGTGGTGAAATGAAGGCTACAAGTCAAAAACGTAGCGGAAGATGTTGGGGGTTTGCAGGTTTAAATTTATTAAGAATTTATCTCGGCCGTAAATATAAAATTAAAAATTTCGAATTTTCACAAAACTATTTTATGTTTTATGATAAGTTAGAGAAAGCTAATTATTTTTTAGAAAACATAATAGAGACTTCGGACAAGCCTACAGATTCACGATTGATTATGCACCTACTTGATAGTCCAATTCAAGACGGAGGGCAGTGGGATATGTTCGTAAATTTACTTATGAAATACGGTACAGTTCCTAAGAAAGTAATGGCAGAAAGTTACCATAGCAGTAATTCCTCACAAATGAATAAGTTAATAACAAGGAAACTTCGTGAATTTGCAAAAGATTTACGTTTGGCAGTATCTAGTGGAAAAACATCAGCCCAGGTTTCAAAAATTAAAGATGGAATGTTATCTGAAATTTATCAAATGCTCTGTATTAGTCTGGGAACTCCTCCTGAGAAGTTTGATTGGTCAATTAGAGATAAGAAGGAAAAATTTCACAGATTTACAGACTTAACTCCACAATCTTTTTTCAAAAAACATGTTGACATTGATTTGAATGATTTTGTTTGTTTAATTAATGATCCAAGGCCGTTTACAGACTATAACAAAACATACACAGTGGATTACTTAGGAAATGTTTACGGCGGAAACATAATCAGATACTTGAATTTAGAGAATGAAGAATTAAAAAAATATACAATTAAATCTATCAAGGCAGATGATCCTGTATGGTTTGGTTGTGATGTTGGTAAATTCTTTACAAGACAATTCGGAGTGATGGACACAAGTTTGTTTGAATTTGATAAATTCTACGGTACTTCTTTTGGTATGACAAAGTCAGAAAGATTAGAATACGGTGATAGCGTAATGACTCATGCAATGCTTTTCACCGGTGTTGACTTGAAAGATAATAAGCCTATAAAGTGGAGAGTTGAGAATAGTTGGGGTCCTGATCACGGCGAGAAAGGTTTTGATATTATGACTGATCCTTGGTTTGATCAATTCATGTATGAAGTTGTTATTCATAAAAAACATCTCACAAAAAAGATGATTGAAATGTACAAAACCGAGCCAATTAGTTTACCACCTTGGGATCCTATGGGTTCATTAGCTAAATAGTCTGTTTTATTTTAAGAAACAAATTAAATTTTAGTTAAACTATCGATATCTTTATAGACTCAGTTCTATAAAACGAGCCATACATGAGCTATGTCAAAGATGCTTTTGATAGAGTTAAACTTAGGGACCCTGAACAACCAGAATTTCATCAGGCAGTTTGGGAAGTACTAGAAACTCTTGAACCTGTGTTTGATAAACATCCAGAATACAAGGATGCTAACATATTAGAAAGACTTACAGAACCCGAGCGCGTCATCACGTTTAGAGTTCCATGGGTTGATGATAATGGTGCAGTTCAGGTTAATAGAGGAATGAGAGTAGAATTCAATAGCGCTATAGGTCCTTACAAGGGTGGATTAAGATTTCATCCTAGTGTAAATCTTGGTATAATCAAATTTTTAGGTTTTGAACAGATTCTAAAGAATGCCTTGACAACACGACCGATAGGTGGTGGAAAAGGTGGCAGTGATTTTAATCCAAAAGGTAAATCAGATCTTGAAGTAATGAGATTCTGCCAATCTTTCATGACAGAACTCTATCGTCACATTGGAGCAAATATTGACGTTCCAGCCGGAGACATAGGAGTTGGCGGAAGAGAAATAGGTTACATGTTTGGACAGTATAAGCGCCTTACTGGAAAATGGGAAGGAGTTTTAACTGGTAAAGGATACGGTTGGGGAGGTTCTCTAATTAGACCTGAAGCAACGGGTTATGGTCAAGTATATTTCCTTAGAGAAATGCTTGCTTCAAAAGGCGAAAGTATTGAAGGTAAAGCTTGTGCAATTTCTGGAAGCGGAAACGTAGCTCAATATTGCGCTGAAAAGATAATTAGTTATGGTGGAAAAGTTATTACAATGTCAGATTCAGGTGGATATATCTTTGATGCAGATGGCATAGATGAATCAAAGCTTGCTTGGATTATGGATCTTAAAAATAATCGAAGGGGAAGAATCAAGGAATACGTGAAACAGTATCCTGGTGCTGTATACCACGAGGGAAAAAGACCATGGAGCGAAAAGTGTGATATTGCATTACCAAGCGCTACTCAAAATGAAATTGAAGAAAAAGGAGCTAATAGTTTAGTTAAAAACGGTTGTATGGCAATTTCTGAGGGTGCAAATATGCCTACATCTCCAGAAGCTTATGCAATATTGAGCAAAGCTGGTGTTTTATTTGGTCCGGCCAAAGCCGCCAATGCAGGTGGCGTAGCAGTTTCAGCTCTTGAAATGTCACAGAATGCAGCATTCGATGAATGGACTAGCGAAAAAGTCGATTCAAAACTAGATCAAATAATGACAGGTATCCACAAGCAATGTGCAGATGCAGCTGAAGAGTACAATCAGAAAGGTAATCTTGTTGTTGGAGCAAATATTGCAGGTTTCATTAAAGTTGCAGAAGCAATGCTTGATCAGGGCGTTGTGTGAAGCAAAAAGCTACAATAGCATTATTCATAGTTACAATAATTTGGGGATGTACTTTCCTTTGGCTTAAAAGAGCTTTAGATAGCGCAGATTCAGTCTCAGCCTCTCAAACTAATGTAGTATCAACACTTTTTGTTACCTTGAGATTTGGGTTAACATTGCCCATCTTTCTATATTTTACGCCTAGTATAAGAAAAAATTTAAGTGATTATCGTTCATGGTATGATGGCTCAATTTTAGCATTTTTCATGCTAGGTGGATTCGTCTTTCAGATGATGGGTCTTGAAGGTATATCTCCGGCTGTTTCGGCTTTCTTGACAAGTTTGTATGTTATATTTACGGCACTTATTTTGGCTTATCTAGCCGGAAGATTTCAGAGTAAAAGTCTTCTTTTTGGAGTTATATTAGCTACATTCGGAGCTGGCTACATTCAAGGCCCACCAGAGTTGCATTACGATATTGCAGAATGGTTAACTATACTTTGTGCAATTATGTTTGCAGGTCACATAATTTTTACAGATATAATTACAAAACGTGTTGATCCTATGACTGTAACATTTACATCAATTGCTATTTCCACATTAATGGCTCTTTTCTTGCTAAACTACTTTATGTTTGTTAATAATTCTCAAATTAATATTTATTCGATGATTATGAAGGTAGATTTTCTAGTGCCTTTACTATTATCATCTTTTTTTGGAACATTTGTTGCTCTTTCTCTAGTTAATTATTATCAAAAATATATTGACCCTGTTAGAGCAGCTATACTTTATGCTTTAGAGCCTGTTTGGGCTACAATTTTCGCAGTCGGGACTGGTGTTACAGATTTTAATTTTTGGCTCCTTATTGGAGGCTCTTGTCTGCTTATTGGAAACTTGATTGCTGAGTTAGGTAATCAGAGAGTTTCTGAGTAACGCTTTGAAACTTCAGCCCAATTAACTACGTTGAAAAATGCAGTGACATAATCAGCTCTTAAATTTTGATAATTTAGATAATAAGCATGTTCCCAGACATCAATTCCTAATATTGGGGTCTTCCCGCATCCACCATATTCACTTCCCATTATTGGGTTATCTTGGTTTGCAGTCGAGCATATTTCCAGCTTTCCGTTAACCGAACATAACCATGCCCATCCAGAGCCGAATCTTGTCATGGCAGCAGTTTGGAATTTAGCTTTGAAATCATCTAATGATCCAAAAGCATCAAGTAGTGCAGCATTAAGTTCTGAACTCATTTCCCCATTTACCGGACCCATAACTTCCCAGAAAAGAGAGTGGTTGAAGTGGCCACCACCATGATTTCTCACAGCTCCCCTTTGTGCTTCAGGAACTGAGTCTAAATCGGTTATCAATTCCTTAACTGTTTTACCTTCAATTCCAGCAGCTTCTAAAGCTCCGTTTAACATGTTAACATATGCGGCATGATGTTTGTCATGATGTATTCGCATAGTTTCTTCATCTATGTATGGTTCTAATGCGCTGTAGTCGTATGGTAAATCCGGTACTTCAAATGTCATGCGATAATATGTAAGAGATATAATAAAAAGTTAACTAAGAAATATATTATTCTATGTCTTCTTTCATAATAAGTCTTGTTGGGTATGCAAGTTTAACATCTTGTTCTTCAAATTGTTTCAAAATTTCTTTGACATAGAATGATTTTGTTGATCGCATTAATGGTGCATTAGGAACATAATATCGAATTTCCATAATTACTTCTTGATCTCCAAAATCTCTTAGAACAATTTGAGGTGGCTTAGGCTTTTCTTGACAAATATTCTCATTGCTTTTTGCAATGTTTGTAACAATTTCTTCTCCTTTTGTCACGTTTTCCCAGGTAGGTACTAACCCTAGCCTTATTCGAACACGCAAATTTTTATCAGATTTGTGATTGAAATTTGCTATCACATCACGGGTGAAAAGTTTGTTTGGTACAGACATAAGTACACCATCAGTCGATCGCACTCTTGTTGTCCTTAGACCTACCTCTGTCACGTCACCCCAGCTTGAGTACAAACTTCCAATTTTCTTAGGCAATAGAATTCTATCACCTTCTCTGAAGGGCCTATCTATCATTAGGAAAAGCCCAGCAATTATATTTTCAATTGTATCTTGAGCAGCAAAAGCCATTGCCAATCCCACTATTCCTAAAGCAGCAATTATTCCAGTTACGTTTATTCCTAGTGCATTAGCTGCGACTAGTACCACGTATAGCCATAATGCAGTACTGATTATTCTGTAAAGAAAATTTTCTACACCTGAATCTACATAATCATATTTACTCATTAATCTTTTAACGATTTTCAGAACATAGCTGACAAGAGGCCCACCAATTAATATTGTCAACAGAGCAGTTACAGGTCCAAATTCTATAATTTCAGTACCACAAGCAATTGTAGGCTCAAGGTCATTTGGGAAATTTTCCAAACATGTCATAGTTTAACCTCGGTAAAGGAGTATAAAATGACTTGGCTAAGCTTGTCTTTAAATTATGCGCCCCAATAAAGTACCATGGATATTTCGAAATACAGGAAAGATTTTCCACTATTGAATAGAGATGATTCACCAATCTATCTTGATAGTGCCTGTATGACTCTTAGGCCCCAAGAAGTAATAGATTCAATTACTGAATATTATACAGATTATCCAGCCTGTGGTGGACGTTCAGTTCATAAACTAAGTTGGCAAGTTACGGAGAAATTTGAGATGGCTCGTGACAGCCTTCGTAAATTTGTGGGTGCTGAACAACCCTCAGAGATAGTTTTCACTAAAAATGCTACAGAGGGAATGAATATTGTAGCAAATGGTCTAAGATTGAAACAAGGAGATCATGTTTTAACCTCTGATAAAGAGCATAACGCCAATGTTGTTCCATGGCATCATTTGTCAAAGTATAATGGAATTAGATATGATGTTTTACCCCCTAAAGATAATTATTTTTTCGATATTGAAGCTCTTAAAGAATCCTTAAGCTCTAAAACTAAATTATTTAGTTTTGTTCATACCTCAAACTTAGATGGACATACTAATCCTGCAAAGGAAATAATTGAGATTTGCCACGATAAAGGTGTTAAAGTATTGATGGATATTGCCCAATCTGCACCACATAAGGAAGTAAATGTGATTGATTTAGATGTAGATTTTGCTGCAGCTAGTGCACATAAATTTTGTGGACCAAGTGGAATGGGAATACTATATGGAAAATATGATGAATTATCTAATCTTGTTCCTACCTATGTTGGAGGTTCAACCGTTATTAATTCCACTTATGAGGATTACAAATTGTTACCACCTCCTTCTTGTTTCGAGGCAGGGCTTCAGGATTATGCTGGAGCTATTGGCTCTGGTACTGCAGCAGAATACATTATGAAAATAGGTAGAGATAATATTCAAGAGCATGAAAGTAAACTTAACAGAATAATATCAGATAAACTTAAAGATTTTAATGTAATTGATGTAGTGGGTCCTTCAGACGTTTCTCAAAGAGGTGGAATTTTCTCTTTTAACATGGAAGGTTGGGATCCTACCGAAATAGCAATGCACCTTGATGAAGAATATAATATTGCAATTCGAAGTGGTATGCATTGTGTACACTCTTGGTTTAACTCAAGAGGTATTGATGGCACTGCTAGAGCGAGTGCATATCTATACAATAACGAATCCGACGTCCGTTCGTTTACTTCTGCAATTGAAGAAATGCTAACAAAAAATGGTTGATTATCCTCTAGCATCCTCTGAGAATGTTTTGAATCAAAGCGTAGAGAGATATTCAAAGCACAAATTCCCAGTTTACCGATTTGTGCCAGGTCTTCATCCCCATCCTGTCAATAGTCCTGAGGGCCATAGTTACGGTTTAGAAGATGAAAATGTAGAGAAATGGAATTCCGACGATTGGAGGTATAATGATGACTATCTATATGGTATTGATTTGTATAATTATCACTTCTATTGGGAAGCTCATGAAGCTTGGGAAGGGTTGTGGCTAGCTGCAGTAAGAAGAAGTAGTGAGCATATGTTTATTCAAGGATTAATTAAGACCGGAGCTGCCCTCTTGAAAGTTCGAATGGCTAGCTTTGAAATTCAAGATTTGATTGGAGCTCGAACTCTCTCAAAATCAGGAATGGATCTATTATCTCGTGTTGGTGTCTCTAAATTTATGGGTTTGGACATTGTTGCTTATCTAGAATCTTATTATGAATTTATTAGTCCTATTTTTGACAATAAAATTCCAGACATCAATCAAAAAACTCCTAGAATTATTCTTGATTTCTAACTTTCACTTACCATAGGCCGACTAGAACCACATTCAGGACATAATTGGCTATCATCTTTGTATTTGTGATTACAAGCTGGACATTGACTTGCTAAAACCTTTTTTCCTTTTATCATGGATTTATTTTTTTCAGCCGTAACAAGTGTAACTTCACCTTTCTCGTTATGGGCAATTTCGTACCTTCCTGACCCTCCCATTTTCATTAAAACCTCAGGGGGGAATGAAACCGTACCAAGTTCGTCTACAATCAACTCTCTTGTCCCTTCTAAGTCGTCTACATCGAGATTAGTTCCGTGTTCAGCCACAAATCGCCCGTCACGCAATTCTAAACTACGATCACAGAAAGCAGCAACTTCATCACTGTGTGTTACGATTAGGAAAGCAACGCCTTTTTCTGCATGTAATTTTCCAAATAATTCTAAAACTTCTCGACTAGTAATTGGATCTAAAGCACCAGTGGGTTCATCAGCTAGAATTAGCTTTGGATTAGTTACTAAAGCTCTTGCTATAGCAACTCTTTGTTGTTCTCCTCCAGAAAGTGTTGCAGGCATGCTGTTAACACGTTCTTCAAGACCAAGTTCTACTAAAATATCCATAGCCTTTCTTTTTGCCTCAGAAGGTCTTATATCTTTATGACGTAAAGCTTGAGCAACATTATCGATTGCACTAAGATCTGGGAGTAGATTTCCCTCTTGGAAAATAAAAGAAACTGTTTCTTGTCGCATCTTAACTAGCTCAAGTCCAGTTCTTCTAGTGGTTGACTTTCCGTTTAGAATAACTCCGCCTGCTGAAGGTTTCATTAAAACTCCTAGACATTTTAATAGAGTAGATTTTCCAGAGCCAGATGGGCCAACGATAGCAACAGCTTCACCTTTCTTAACGGATACATTTAGTCCTCTTAAAGCAACAACATTTCCATCTTCAGCAGTAGATGAATATACATGATAAAGCGCTATCGCTTGGAGAATTGCATCTTTATCGATTTTGTCATCCATCATTTTTTCAGTAAACTTGAGAGCTTCGATTTCCTCATCAGAATCGTTTTTCTGTTTTCCCTGACCAGTTGTATGTTCAAATAATTCTTCAGGCATTTCTATTCCCCCTTTAGCACTACAGCTAAATCAGCACGTAAGGCTCTCCTTGTCGTAAATACTAGCGCTATAACAACTACTGTCATTACGCCTAAGGTAACTTGTGTAATAACCCACCAAGGCCATTGCAATATTCTGCTAATTACAGCCTCTTCACCTGTTCCGGAAAATAATTGGAATAAGAATCCAAATATGTTAAAGAACCCATTAAATGCAAGAGACAATCCCATTCCTAAAATTATTCCCAGAATCATTGAAAAGAATACTATAGATAGTATTTCGAATAAAACAAGTCTAATTATTTGACCCGGGCTTGCTCCAATGGCCTGTAAAATAGCCAATTCTTTCTTTTTCTGGTTTAATACTAACGATAAGAAAACAAATGCCGAGGCTATAGCTGCAGCACTTGCTACGAGATATTGTAGCGTGAATAGACCTTGAGTTCCAAATATAATACCTCCATTCCTTTCTACATTCTCATGAGTAGTTTCCCAGTCATCAGCACCTTCAAATTTTGAATCTGCAGCTATTAGTAAAGCTAGGACCTGCAGCTCATCGTTATTTAATCCATCTACATCAACAATCCATGTCGTTGCAGTTAGATTATTTACCTCCTGGTCCCCTACTAAATTTCGATATGCCTGCTCGTTAATTATTAAATAATTATTCATTTCATTAGTAGCAACTCCTGGTATGAATTCGTGAATTCCTATATACCTCATTGATGTTTGATATGAGGTAATTTGAACCTCAAAAGATGCTGGGAAGTAAACTGGAAATAATAGTGGAGTTGGACTTTCACTGAATCCAGTTTCACAATTGTTACTTTCATTTTGAATGCTTCCATCAGGGCATGTTGCACCTTCAAAGTTAGGAGAGGTTAGGTTTACTGGATAAAATGAAAAAGCTCCGGAAAGGTCTGCATCTGTAAAGTCGAGATTAGCAACGTTATCGGATGTTACAACAAATATTGTATTTGTTAAACTAGCTCCCGTAAAATTCGCTTCTCTAAGGTTTACGTTAAAAAATAAGGATTCGTTCAAATTGGAATTAGCAAAATTTACGCCTGATAAATTAGTATTAGAGAAGTCAGTTCTGGAAAAATTTCTATTACTTAAGTCTTGATTTGATAAATCTATGCTTGACCAGTCTCTGTCCATGAGGCTTGTATAATATTCAAAAGCTTCATCAGGAGTCATAGTAGAGTTTGGATCGATATTAGTGAGGATAATTTCTGTTTTTTCCCAAGTAAAATTCATTACTTCAGATTCCTTATCATTTTCATTGTATAGTATATCTGTAGGGTCTCCGAATCTTCCAGACCCCTCTAAATCAAGAGAAAAAGCCATATCAGGTCCTGCTGAAAATCCTCCCCCTTCGTATGCATTTATGGCATCAGAGATATCTTTTCCTGGAATCGCTTGAGGGAACCACTTAAGTATATTTTCACTGCCATTCATCAAAACATAAGCGTTCGCATCCGTACCGTCTTCAGATTCGAGAGAAATCATTGGCACCGTTAAAGCATTAACAGTAATATCTTTAGAGCTAATATTTAGAACAGCTTCTTCAATTTCCGTAGAAGTCATCGGCTCAGTAGAGTAAATCTTAATGTCACTACCTATCTGTAAGTCTGCGGTTCGCTCATCCACTAGAGAACCAGTATATCCCTGTACAGCAGCAAGTGTAACAATAGACAGTGTCAAAAGCATGATTAAAGACAATCTTGTTGTGGATTCACTAGAACCCGTGTTCTGAAGACCACGCTTGACATCTGACAGCAACGGTGTTCTCTTGAAGAAGAAAAGCATGATTTTAGGCCCATAGGCTCCGAGTCTCGATAGCAGCAGAGCGCCTCCAATCCAAAGCATGAAAGGTCCAAAAATATTAATTAAACCTCCTAAAAACCAATTACTAATTATCCCAGTTCCACCAGTTGATAACTCTTGATATGTATCGACTGCTCCTAGGGTACCTATGAAAAGCATGATAACGTGAAGCCATGTTTTTGGTTTTCCTGATTGTGCAGTTTTTTTTACTCCCTCGTCAATTTCCATTTCCAAGAATTTCTGGGTTCTTGATCTTCCAAATAATAGAGCTAAACCAAGAGTAGCTAGAATAGTGAAAAAAGTTGCACCTATGCTCAGAACTGGATTGATATCAATATCTAAGCTTTCAAATTGCATGAATCCTACGCTTGAAAGTATTATAGGGACCGCAAAAAATGCTAAAATGTATCCTCCTACCCAAGCTGCGGAAGAGATTATAAACAGCTCAAATAGCACCATTCCTTTCAATTTGTCGGCAGTTGCTCCAATAGACCTATGAATGCTAATTTCTCTTCTTCGTTGTTCAAGAGAAAGTTCTAAGCCATAAATAAGTAAATATAGTGATAAAATTACTACAGGAATCATCAAGATGTAATCAAAAACTTGCACAAAGCCAAGAACAAATTCAAGCCATAGAATCGTTCCACTTATTATATCAACATAAAATATTTTTACGTTGCCGTTGTCATATGTTTGCTTTTGCATGTCATTCGATATTTCGTCAAGCCAGGTTTCAGCAGCAGAAATTGATGCTGTTGGTAGTAAACTCCTATCGACAGTTATGCCCAAATATACGTGATCTTTGTCAATTAAAGTAATTTGTTGTTCTTCACTCAATAATGTCCATGTTGAGTAAATTGGATTAGCAGCTAGTACTGGGTTTCCCTGGGGCCACGGTTCATAAATTCCCAAAATTGTAACGTTTTCTAAAGACATTTTAACCTGACAGTACATTAGTCGGTATTCTTCGCCTTCAATTATTTCACCTGGGCAATCTTCATCTTCCATCGCTCCAGGAAGGCTTCTTTCGTAAGTATATGTGAAGGTTAATGTGTCGAGGTTGTCGCCAACTTCAGCACCTGCTGCAGATGCTATATCTAAGGGAATGTAAATTCCCCTTTCATTATTAACTTCTTCATGAGTTTTCCATTCTCCCATTTCATAGATTATGTTTTCAGATAGCCGTTCTGCTAGTACCCCGTCAAAAGCTTCAGGACCTAAGAAAGAAATTGCCCTAACATTGACAACGGGAGGTCCAGTCGTGTATTCATAATTCCACAAATCTTTAGTGTCCCATTTTTTATCCTGATCCGAAGATTCAATACTCTCCATAAACAATGGTGATGCATAGAATGCAGCATCATTCCCCCAACTAATCTCACTATGCAATCCACTTTTACCTAAAACTAGGGTACAATCATTGAATTCTTTTCGTAATACAACTTCATCACACATTTGCTGAAGTACAGCTGTATCGTTTGTCCATCCAGAAGCTCCCTGTTCAGGAGCTGATTTAAATTCAATTTTTGAATCGAAAACAGTCTGTTCTATGGATTCTTCGAGGAAAGCTTGTGAAAGTCCAACTCCATAAATTAGAACAAGCGTAATAACTAGACTAGCAAGGAAAACTCCTGCAAATACAGCCAATCCTCTTTCCTTATCTCTCCAAGAAGTAAGAGTCGCTATTCTTAGATTGTCAGGTAAATCCGTAATTCTCTTTTGTAATCCTAAAAACCTTTCTTTCCACACTGTTATTGAAAAAAACCATGAGAGCCAAGAAACTTCAGAATTACTCATTCTTCTTCCTCCTCGTCAGTTATCCCCCAAGCCGATTTAATATCGCTTGCAGCAACAACTCCGTCTTTCATTAGTAACATCCTATCTGCTTGACTTGCAAGATTAGGGTCGTGAGTTACCATTAGAACTGAAATTGGATTTTCTCCTTTAGTCAACATTTTGAATAACTTCATTATGTCACTACCGCTTTCTGCATCCAAGTTTCCTGTTGGCTCGTCTGCTAAAAGTAGTGGTCGAGAACCTGCGATGGCCCTGGCGACAGCGACTCTTTGACGTTGTCCACCCGAGAGTTGCTCGGCACCAAAGTTAATTCTATCACCTAATCCGACCGTGGTTAGAGCTGATTTTGCCTTTGTTTCAGCTGCAGTCTGCTCCATTCCTGAAATTTCAAGTGCCATTGCAACATTATCAATAGCACTCAAATGTTCTACCAAGTGAAAATCTTGGAAAATCCACCCAACGCCATTACGTCTAACGTCAACAACTTTGTTTGGAGCTTTAGTCCCGTAATTGAATTTTTTTGAGTCTTCGTCGGAGCTTATACCTTCAAGTTCGATTTCTCCATCATCTCCAGGTAATAATCCTCCAATGATATTTAGAAGAGTTGATTTTCCGCAACCGGATGGCCCCATTAGAGCTACTAATTCTCCTCTTTGAATTTTTAGATTAATACCTTTCAAAACTTCTATTCGAGTGTTAAATGCTCTGGAACCGAAACCTTTCTTTAATTCTTTTACTTCTAATAATTGCACAATTTTTCACCAATGTTGTCCTATAAAAAATGTATTATACTTATTGTGTTTATCAAATGAACTATTGATTTGTTTTTATTAATTTCTCAGTATATTTTCTTACAGCTTCGTCCATGCTTATCTCACCTAGCAGAATACGGTTTGCGGTTTTTTTATCTATTGTAATCAATCCTTTGGACAATCTACGAGACTGTTTCTGTATCCAGGCTATTTCACCTTCCTTTGGACTATAATCAACGGGTTGATTTGTCTCAGGTAGTCTAGATGCAATTCGTATTGCAGCTTCTATGTGGCTACCACTACCGCTTCGCTTTTCATCTATGAATTGTATAATGTTTTTGTAGTCATTGAGTGATTTCACAATCAAATTTCTTATTGGTGGACTACCTAATCCTATTTTTATATTTTGAAGCCCAATTTCATTGTCTATTGATGAAATGATATTCACCATTGAATCTATATTGTCAAATTCCCTTTTGAATAATAAGTGCTTGTTTGCTGAAGCTACTAGGCCAGATATTCCTCCAGGATCAATTCCTATTGTTAGTCTGTCTTTCTGAAAAAAAGCACATCTTATTTTTAATTCAAGTATTTCTAGATTTCCAGGAACTACGTGTGGAGTTAGACAGTTCCTTACGATTTCATCAGTTACTAGGACATCAATCTCATGGTCAATTGGAGGGATTTTTTTTAAATGTTTTAAATTAAATTCTGCATTTTTTAATTTTCTTGTTAAACGATTTAGTTTTGAAAAGTTATTAGTTAAAATTCCAATTCTCATGGTTTTGTCCACTTTAGGCTTATCCAATGATTTTCATATGCTAAAACAATAATTTTGTTCACTCCGTGGCCGACCCTTATCATTCTGGCAATGTCGAGCCAGTTATGGTTTTTTTGTGTTATGTGAATTAACCAAGGTGCGTGTTCGGATTCATAATTGTAAACTCTGTAGTGAGTTCCAAATTTTAGTCCGGAATGAATTTGGTATCCTAAATCTACTAGTTCTTTCATTTTTGGATCGTCATTGATGTTTTCTATATTATCTTTCAATTTAGTTTTTGGCCATTCTATTAGATTGGCAATGTAATAAACGACATCGCCCTCGTTGTCAACAATTCCAATTTGAGTTCTTCTTTCATAACCTGCCTTTAGCTCCTTAATTACCTTACTAAAATTTATATTATCTTGAAAATTATAGCTATAAACTATAGCTGACGCTGCAGATTTTGTAGATGTGTTTCGATCGAAAAGCCTTAGGCCTTTTTCATCGGATTTAACTACTAATCCTCTTTCTTTTAAATCACGATATGTATAGTAATCTAGTTTGTCTCCTTTTAATTCTTCCACTTCTTCATTAGTCAACACAATATCTTTTCTATCATTTGAATACAGAGCTTCATAACTAGTGAGTAGTAAGTTTCCTCCGCTTTGTGGGGTTCCTGTGTTCCCTTTGTTGTATATTTGGGCAGCTACTTTCTTGTCTGTTACAATTATGTTATTTTCAAATCTTTCGTAAGTCAGACCTTCACCTCAGTTACTAACTTTACCTTGCCTGCATCACTTAACATTCTTGCATTGTACTTTGGAATTGACTCTGTGTCTCCACTTTTAAGAGTATAATTTTTAGCATCCATTCCTGTAAAAGTAGGTAGATCTTCGAGTACTTTCACATTTAAGTATTCTGAATTTTCTGTTTTATCATCAATATTTTCTTTAATGTCTTTTTTAGTTTGAACTTCAACTTTTTCTTCAATTTTAACTTCTTCTTTCTTTTCGATTATAGTTTCTTTCTTTTTATTAGGTTTTACTTCAGGAATGAACTCAAAATCAGTACTAAGTAGAGTATTCTCGCGATGTTTTTCAATAACTGAGCAAATAGATTCTAGATATTCACTTTCATTTGAATGCACATTTTCCGAGTTTGGGTTTTGACCATTAACTTTTTCTCTTGCTAAATCTGTTAATTTTCTTTCTCTTAGTTTATGCAATTCTAGTTTTAAATCCATTAGCTTTCGCATATCAGAATTGCTCTTTTCAAGTCTCTTTACATTATCTTTTGATTGTTCAATAACATTTCGAATTTGATTCTCTAAATTTTTGATTTGATTAAAGAAGCTGTTAGGTATTTTTGTTAGCCTACCTTCTTTTCTCTCCTTTAAAGTTTGGACTCTCAAGTCCCGGAGAGTTAATAATTCTGTAACCATTATTTTCCCATTTGAAACCCTAATAAGAACGTTTGCCAGTAAAAGTCTTTTATCTACACAGTTAATTGAGAGTCATGAAGAAGTGCCCAGTCTGTGCTGTAGAGGTTGAAGATACAGCACCTTTTTGTAATATTTGTGGTGTAAATTTGGCAGGTGCAAAGGATGTTGGCCCTTCTAATGTGGAGACTCCTGTGACTAAGGAGGAAAGTACCAAGACAGTTTCTCCTGTTTCTTCACCTCCACCAATTTCTACAGGTAGAGCAAAATCTAGTTTTTATCTTCCAGCATTACAATTTTTACTTGCCGTCGCATTACTTGGTTTGGTTTTGTATTATACAACAGCAGACGTTCCTAATCCTGAATCCACAGTAGGAGAGGGTGTAACCTATGAAGATTTAAGAAATTATACAACATATAATGAACCATTAACTTGCCCTGGCTGGGGAGAAATATCTTCTAAAGGCAATCCTAATGGATGCCCTTTAGTCCTTAATTCTGAGTGGGACACTAGCAATTTCAATGTAAAGACTCATGAATATCAAACAATTCTTGGCCTTACTGCTTTGATGGGTCTTTGTATATTGGTCCAGGCTAGGAGAATTAGCGACAGTAATATCATGGCTCCATTGTTTTTGATGTTAGTAATTTTGGGAATTGTTTATCTTTTCATGGGGCGAAATCAAGAACCTTTAGAGGGTTTTGAAAGTACATTAGGAGCTACCGCTGGATTGGTAATAATCGTAGTTTCTTACATCGTTTTCCTGTATGCAGTTACTGGTAAAGACATCAGTGAAGCACCTTTGTCCACAATTTATTCATTTATCGGAGCAGGTTCCTTAGTTTTTGCAGCTTTGCACCACAACTGGGTTAGAGGTCCTTGGTTGTCTTGTGATACTTCTTTGAAATCATTTGATTCCTCTTTAGAGCAAGCTTGTACGGAAGTTGGAGGTCAAGTTCAATATGCTTACATTGATTTACAGCCAATTGAAATGCTGATATTATTGGCCGGTATTCTGTTCTTACTATTAGGAATTGCAGGTTATATTCTTCAAACTGTCAGATTAAAGGATATGGAAGAAGCAAAATACTTCTTTATGATCCTCATGGGTTTGTCGTTACAATTTATTGTTGTAGTTTGGAATTTAGTGAGAAACAGCGCCAATTTCTACTTTGAGCAGGGAGATATTATTCTCACAGTATTGTCAGTTTCAATTTCTTTCATTGGAATGTATTTGTTCTACAGAAAAAGAAAATCTGAGCAGAGTATGGAAGGTTTAGCTTACTTTGGATTATTCGTATCTGGAATTGGTACTCTCTTTGCAACAATGATAGCACCTGCACTTCTTTCAGGTACTGATGTTTCATCACCAGAAACTACTACTGAATGGATAATGTTTGGATTACCTTTGGCCGTTGCAGCTGGTGCAGTTTGGTATGGAATTAAGTACGGTACAGAGAAATTTAGAGATAGAATGGTAGAAATGCAACTATCTAAACCTCCAGTCTCTGATCCTTTCGACTCTGATTTTGTTCCTGAAGAGGATAAACTCGAAGATAAATCAGATTCAGAACCTGAACCTATTAAATCTGGAGATATCTCTTTAGAAGATGCAATGGACAGGTTACTTTCAGAATTTCCTGAAGCAACTATTGACATCAAGCCAACAGAGGATGAAAACTATGGTGTTGATCTAAGCGACATTGAAAAAGAACTTAAAGAAGAATTGGCTGAAACCCCTAAGATTCGGAAAGCTATGAAAGTTGACTATAACGTAGATTACAAAGAATTGTCTAAGTTCTATTCAACTACTGAAGATACAATTAATCAAACTGTAACACATCTTAAGTCTGGAAGAAATATTATGCTTTATGGAGATCCAGGAACAGGTAAGACTGCTTTGGCTAATTTATTATTAAGCCAAATTTGTGGTGTTAAGGAAGCTAAAGATGGAAGCATGATTCCTAACTATTCCATTGTTACAGCTAACGCAGAATGGTCTAATTTCGAAGTTATTGGTGGTATTTCACCGGATGATTCAGGTGGTTATTTCTTCAAGGAGGGTTATGTTGCAGATGCTGCGAAGAATTGTGAAAAAACCATGCAGGAAGATGGTAAACCTCATTATCTAGTAATTGATGAGTTTAACAGAGCTAACATTGATGAAGCATTTGGTAAATTGTTTACTGTTTTCGAGTATAGAGATAAGCAAGCTCTTCTAACAGCAAAGGAAACTGGTGGAGCGCCTTTCATGATGCCTCCTGAATTCAGAATTATTGGAACTATGAATACACAAGATAAGAATACTTTATTCAATGTAGGTCATGCTTTAATGCGCAGATTTGCTTTTGTTGAGATTGGATTACCTGATAGAGATGATGAATACAAGCGTATGCCAGTCTTTGTTTTCAATAAACTGAATAAACTAGGAATTGCTCCAGACAGACCAGAAGATAGTGATGGTGTGGATTGGTATTCAAAGGAAATGTTTGACTTTTATGATGATGATGGAACAATGTTCAAGGCTTTCAACAAGTTTATGAATTTCTTAGAAGAGCAAGAACTACCTCAATCGAGAGATGATGAAGTTGCTAGAGGTGTGAGAACTTATAGGAAAATTGGTCCTGCAGTTATTATCGATTCGATGTTAACAGTGTTTAATTCGAGAGGCCAATATGATCTTGATAGAGCATTAGCTGATGTGATTAAATCTAATATTATGCCTGCATTAGAAGGTCTTGAGAGAAACGAGCTAAAATGTTTAATGCTAAAAGCACAAGAAGTTCTTGGCCAAAATCATAATATTTCAGTTACATTAGAAAAAATGGTTGATTCACCAGGACTGAGCGTTTTCGGTTGATATGAGTCTTCCTGATGCAACAATTGATCTGAATTTACCTGCCGATCACCCAGAACACCTACAAGAAGGTGAAAGCATATTGTTGAATGTAAATGCATTTAGGCCTTTAGAAAACGTTCACATACGATTAGGAACTGCCCGGATGGACAATCTTCCTAAAATAAGATCAAATACTACTCATTCACAGACTTTCGAAGTTCCTGATTACATAGGTACAAACACTATTGGTCTGTTCGATTCAGAAGGTAAGTCGGTTTCCAACAAATTAGAGATAGTTATTGCTCCTAAGATGTTGGATTACGAAAAGTTTAAGGATTTGAGAGATAACCATATACCCGATTTAGTAAAGAATTCTGGTGCCGAGGAACCTCCGGAGGGAATGTATCCGGGAGCTACTTCGTCCATTGAGGAAGAGAAGATATTGTTGAATATAGAGCAGTTATTGGAATTCTCAGGTAAGTTACTAAAAATTACTAATGACATACGTAAAGGAGCTTACACGTACAAAGTTGAAGTTGAAAGAAAGACAATGAAGTCACAGATACGCGGGGCTGTCCGTTGGCAAAAAACAGCTTTGGCTAGAGCACAGAAGGGTACTGAATACGCAACAGCTCATGTAACAGATATACGTAAGAGGAAATGGAGTACTCCAACAAATATTTTGCTTGTTAAATTTCACATGGAGGTTTTCATCGAGGCTATTTTTTTCAGAGATGAGATGGATCGCAAGGAAAGAGAAAAAAAAGCATGGGCTGCAATTTACGGTAAAAAAGTAGAGAAATTATCAGATGATGCTAAACTTCAATTGGATAAGCTCGATTTGGCTTGCAAGATGCATAAGCAAGTTTTAGGCGATGGTAAGCTTGCAGAATTGATTCCTATTGCTAAGAATACACGCAAGAGTCAGAGATTGATAAACAGGGAAGCTTTGATTGAGGCGAAAACGTGGAGTCGTAATAGATCATACAGAGAATTGCCACCTCTTTGGAGAGATTTTTTAGATGATTACAAATCATATTATGAAGAAACAGTATTAGTGCAAACACAAAAGATGACAGATATTTATGCATTATGGATTCTTTGCGAAATGGCATCTGGAATGAAATTAAGTGCTCATGCCAAATCTTTGCGTGAATTTAGATCTAAAAATAAAGATATTGTGTTGAAGTATGATGCACCAGGCCAAGTTAGACATGGATGGAGTGATTCAATAATGGGTTCTCTTTTCGGAGATTCTGAAGAGAAGGCTAATCCTGCCCAGGGTTCTGGTAAACCTGAGATTTTTATGAACTACAGAGGAGTAAATTTCTATTTTGAAACTAAATATGATTTAGAGCAGGCGCCTCGACAAGAAGATGTTTACAAGGTACTAGCATACATGAATAATTATGATGTTCCTTGTGGAGGTATTATATATCCTGGACCTCAATTGAAAGTATCAGTAGACGTTAGGAACAAGCAGGTTATTGCTTGGATTCCTTTTACCTGGACAGAAAAAGCCTTTGAGGTAGCTCCTAATTATTTTGCTTTTATTTCTGATCGAATGGCTGCAATTCACTCCAAAATTGGTGAGGAAGATTTGGATGTATTTGTTGAAGAAGTTGAAAGGACAGCCTTTGAATTTTACGAAGCTATAGCAGTTCCTGGCGCAGTTGCACCTGAAATGCCAGAGTTTTTGTATAATGAGGAAGTAGAAATAGATTTAGAAGAAGTTATGGAGATGGAGGAAGAGACTGAAGAGATGGACCTAGAAACTATTGCAGAAGAGGCCTCTCAAGTAAAGAAAGATAGGCTTTTGGAAGATATCGAAGAAGGTAATCTTGAGGAAGTTAGTGATGATGCCGGAGGTTATTCCATTTCTAAGGATATTGTTGACGATGATAACGATAACGATGAATCTGATATTACAGAGGAGACTAAAGAATTCCCTGAAAGCGTGTTCGAAAAGGATTCTAAGCCTCCTGAACAACCATTACCTATGGATGGAGATGGCTTAGATAATGTGGATAAACCTCCTGAAAAGAAAATATCTTTATCTATTGAAAAACTTAGAAAAATGGTTGACGAGCAGGATAAGTAGTTAAATAGTGTTCTTGAATAAGAATGTATGATTAAAGTTGGTATCAATGGCTATGGTACAATAGGTAAGAGGGTAGCAGAGGCAGTTACACTTCAAGACGACATGGAAATTGTTGGTATTGTTAAGACAAAACCTACGTATGAAATGAAAGGAGCTATTGACGCCAATTACCCCGTATTTGCTTCAACAAAGAGTAAAATTCCCTTTTTCGAAGAATATGGTATACATGTTAGTGGAGTTACTGAAGATCTTGTGGAAGCTGCTGACATAATTATCGATTGCACACCAGGAAAACTTGGAGTGAACAACATGGATATGTACAAGAAAGCAGGTACAAAAGCTATATGGCAAGGTGGAGAAAAGCATGCTCCTATTGGTACTAGTTTTAATTCTTTAACTAATTATTCAGAATCAATTGGTAAGGATTACGTTCGTGTAGTTTCTTGTAACACTACTGGACTTTCCCGCACACTTTATCCTCTGTTGGGTGAGTATGGTATTGATAATGTTCAAGCAGTCATGGTACGCAGAAGTGGAGATCCAAAAGATAGTGATAGAGGGCCTATTAATTCCATTGAGCCAGTTTTGAATGTTCCTAGTCATCATGGGCCTGACGTTCAGACAGTTATTTCGAATTTGAATATTCAAACAATGGCAGTTAAGGTTCCTACAACAATAATGCATGTTCATTGTATTGTCGCAGAGTTAGATTCAGAACCAGAAGTAAGTAAAGTCTTAGATTTATGGGAAGCCACACCTAGAGTTAACTTAATCGAAGGTTTCTTGACCCATGGTGAGTCTAAAGTTCGAAATTTACCAGGAACTGCTGAAATAATGGAATGGGCACGAGACTCACTTTATACAAGAGGAGATTTGAACCAGATAGCAGTCTGGAAAGATGGAGTTCACTCGTTTGGGAAAAAGTTATACTATTACCAAGCTATACATCAAGAATCCGATGTTGTCCCTGAAAATATTGATGCAATAAGAGCAATGTGTAATGTTGAATCTGATTCCTCAAAATCTGTTAAAATGACTAACAAAGCCTTAGGTATAGACTAAATTTTTAATCTTTTTAAAGTATTCAAGATTTAGCTTAATGTCTATGTTTTGTTTTTCACCCATTTGACATAAAATACCATTGATTTCGTTTATTTCGGTTTTCTTTTTCTTCTTTATGTCTTGGAGCATGCTGCAAAAGTTATCAGCTGTTTTTTCAATTATTTCTTCAGCCAAATTTAGTGGATCTTTATTAAAATTAATACCATTTGAGTTTGCAATGTTTACTGATTCAGCTAGTAATTTTTTTACTTGTTTCCAATATTCTGCTCTTTTTAAATCTCCGTTTTTTAAATTATGGTAAGATGCTATTGGATTTATTGCACTATTTATCGCAGCTTTGAGCCATATGTGCTTTTTGATGTCGTTGGAGTGATAAATATCAAAATAATGGCTAGAAAATATATTTGAAATTTCTTTAGACTCTTTTTTTACATTAAACAATCTTCCAATTACAGTTTTTCCGGTTCCTTTAAATTCAGATACTCCAAATTCAGGCGATATAGCTCCAATACTAGTTACAATTGAATATATTTCATTATGATTTGAAAGATTGAAATCCAACATTTTTAACCCATTTTGGCATATAATTATTTTACCTTCAAAACTATCTAAAAGTTTTTTAGTGTTTTCTAAATCATAACCTTTGACTGCAATTATAACAATCTCTGAATCAATAACCTCAGTAACAATTTTAGCTTTTATTTTTCTTTTTTTATCTCCTTCAACAATCCATAATCCATTTTTTTTTAGTCTTTTATGTTTTTCAGGCCTGACTAGTACAGAAACTTCGTTTTTTGTATCAAGAGATGCAGCTAATACCGTACCTATGGCTCCTGCACCTATAATCGTTATTTTCATCTTCTTTCCGTATACAACAAACATTTGTTGTTTAACACTTTAATGTGCACTTTAAAATCGGGATTTTTTAAATCGACTCTCACGTTTGGAAATAATTCAAACACGCTCCCAGCTAGTTCTTTAGCTAGCTCAGTAGATGTGAATCTATGTTCACCCTTTCTTTCAACTTTTATTGCAAATGTTTCTATGTTTAGTTTTGATGGAATTATATGTTTTACATGATCGTAGATATTTTCTACATTAGTATCGCATAGTTTAGCTTCAATTAGTTTGTGTCTAGTCTTGAAATCATCGGAAATAGTTTCTACTGAGGTGAGATACAAATATTTGTTGAATATTTGATATTTACAAAATATATTACTCTTTTCAAATAATTCTAGTACAATTTTACGACCTACTCTATTCAAGCTTTTTTTAGGAATATCTGCTGAAACGTAATTAATCATTTATTGATGACAGAACTCTGTCAATTATTTCATTTGAGTGTCCAACGTAATTATTTGGTTCTAAACAATTGATGATTTCCGCATCAGTTAAATATTTCTTTACTTCATTGCTCTCTCTAATGTTTTGACTAAATGTTAATCCCTTTTTTTCAGCTTCCATTGTTACATTACGAACTAGCTCGTGAGCGTCTTGACGGCCTAATTCGGTCTTACCAAGAGCAATAACAAAAGCCTCAGCCATAGGTAATCCTCCAGCTCCGTCAAGATTTTCCTTCATCTTTTCTTTATTGACATACAAATTGGAAAAAACATTTTCAGTCTTTTTTATAATAAATTCGAGTAGTATGTAAAATTGTGGTAGGATAATTCTCTCATTGCTAGAATTTGCTAGATCTCTTTCGTGCCATTGCAAATTGTTTTCATATGAAGAATATAGTACAGACCTTACGATTCTTGCTAAACCTCCTACATTTTCCGAAGTTATAGGATTCTTCTTTTGCGCCATAGTTGATGAGCCAACTTGTTTTTCTGTGTTGAAAGCTTCAGCTACTTCACCAATATCACTTCTTTGCAAGTTCCTTACTTCTAACGTGAATTTTTCAATACTTGTGGCTAAATTAGCACCCCATGCTATTACCTCAGCTATCCTGTCTCGTCCGAGAATTTGTGTTGTAGCTAATGGTTCATTCAAATCTAAGTTTTTACATACAATACTTTGAACCTTTAGTGTATTTGGATGCATTGCAGCACCAGAGCCTACAGCACCAAGTAGTTTTCCAGTCATTATTCTTGGTTTTAGTTGGCTAAGCCTTTCCATATGTCTTGCTAGCTCTGAAGTAAAGACAGCCATTTTTAATCCAAATGTGATAGGCGTAGCCCACTGGCCATGGGTCCTGCCTAACATCACAGTATCTCTATGTTTTTCAGATAAGTTAGCAATTGAAGCTATCAGTTCTCTTAGAGCTTTTTCTATCAAATGTATAGCTTTTTTGTGCTGCAAAGCCCTTGCCGTATCAACTATATCGTAGCTTGTTGCACCGAAATGAATCCATTTACCGGCATTGCCTACTTGTTCTTCTAAGCCCTTTACAACTGCCATTACGTCGTGATTTATTTCAGATTCAATTTCTTCAACCCTTTCACGCTTAACTAAAGGTATTCCCTTCCTAATTTCCACGGCCGCTTCTTTCGGAACAATTCCTATATCTGCTTGGGCTTCCGCCAATGTGGCTTCGACTTCCAGAAGAAAATTTAGGTATGAATTAGCTCTAAAGACATCTCTCATCTCTTCAGTTCCGTATCTGTAATCAAGAACGCTTACTGGGTCCATATTGTGTTAAAAGGGGTGGATATATACTATATCTTTCAATGAAGGGATTACTTTTATCTAGCTATCCACTAACCACAAACATGGTCAATAGAATATTATCTGGAATCTATTTTGCTTTTGCATTGTTTGCATTAGCTATCATCTCCAGCTCGAATGCAGAAGCAGTTGACATAGATTTAGAACCGATTAATTTTACTTTTAATCCTGATTATCCTCTTAACGGAGAGGCAATTGAGATTAGTTTTGAGGTAATTAATAATGGAAATGAACCTGCCAATGAAGTTAAAATAATTGTTTGGAATAGTACTTCGGAGTGCGATTCGGATGATGAATGTGTACCTGTTTTTGAAACCACAGAAGCTGCCATTGATCAAAACAAAAAGGCCACTATAGAATTTACCTGTAAACCTGATGGTATCGATGGTTGCGGTGGCGTCGGAGACCATACACTCACAATATCTGTAGATTACGATGATGATATTATCGAGACTAACGAAGATAATAACAAGATAATTTATGAGTACGAGGTTTTTAATGAAGAACTTGCAGATTTAAGGACCTTGGAAGGAGAGCTTTTTCCTATCGTGCTCACACCTGATGTTCCAGCAGTCGGAGATACAGTTGATATTTTGGTATTCTTTGAAAACGGAGGCCGTGATAGTTGTACTGAATTTAAGATTAAGTTTGAGCAGACACTTGATGGTCAAACGGAAACTATAGATGATCCAAGAGTTTACACTATTATAGATCCTGGCGCGCCAGGACAGTTTAACATTACATGGCAACCTGACGAGGTTGGTACTTATGAGATAACTATCACACTTGACTCAGGTAATGATATCGAGGAGTTTGATGAAGATGACAATGTTTTTTCAAGAGAATTTTATGTTCGTGCCCACACTCCAGAGTTAACTCTTAATGAGTTTAGAAATATAACAGTAGATCCTGTTGATTATTGGTTAGATGATATATACTCCGGACATGAAGTTAATTTGACTACATTTATACTCAATGAAGATTATGTAACTTCTGCTAGTTCCGTCAGGGTAGGTTACTATGATTTGCCCGAAAATGGTACAGAAACTTTGATTGGATATGCATTTATTGACACTCTTGATAATGCGACAAGAAACGGCGATGAAATCTTCGCAGGTACAGACTCAGCAACAGTTACATGGAAGTCAGATACAGGCACTGACATTCTGGGCAATCATACTATTATTGTAAGAGTTGATCCTTTAGATGAAATAGAAGAATGGGTTGAAGATGATAATAATTTTTCTTTTAGACTTGTTGTATTAGAGTCTAAACCGGATATAAACATTTTTGACTTGCAAGTAATTGGTGAGCCTGTAAGAGGAATTCCATCTGATATTCAAGTTACAGTCTTTAATGAAGGTTCAGCATACGTTTCTAAGTATCCAATTGAAATTAGAATTGATGGAGAGTTGATAGATAGTTGGGAAGTCACAGTTAATCAGGGTGAGTTTCTCAATTTGACTATTAGCCATACTTGGCAAGTTCAGCAACCAAGTATTTCAGTAAGGGGAGACTCGGCCTCAAAAATTGACGAGCTTAATGAAGATAATAATGTCAATTCCTTGTTGATTAATGTCGCAGCACCCGAATATGATTTTGGAATATCTGAAATTACTGCCAATGATCCTGTCTTCAAAGGTGACCACATGGAAATTTCACTATTGATTACAAATAAGAGAGCTGAAATTCCAAAT
>JAPOKN010000010.1 GCA_029977605.1 Methanobacteriota archaeon | reverse complement strand
TTCTACGGCTTCTTCTACAACAGGTTCAGCCTCAATCGCTTCTTCTACAACAGTTTCAGCTTCTACGGCTTCTTCTACAACAGGTTCAGCCTCAATCGCTTCTTCTACAATAACAGTTTCAGCTTCTACAGCTTCTTCTACAACAGTTTCAGCTTCTACGGCTTCTTCTACAACAACAGTTTCAGCCTCAACCGCTTCTTCTACAACAGTTTCAGCTTCTTCAACAACAGTTTCAGTCTCAATAACTGGTGATATATCCACTTCAGCTATAGTTTCGATTTCGCTAGCTTCTTCTACAACTGTTTCTGTTTCAATATCATCAAAAGAATCCATATCCCAATAAGTAGTACTTTCAACAATATCGACTTCAGCTACCACAGGTTCAGCAGCTAAGATAGCAGGCTGCGCAGCAACAATAGCAGGCTCAGGTTGTGCAATCTCAAATTCGTCTTCTATTTCAACAACGGCAGGTAAAGTACTAACTTCCTCTTCAAAATCACATGATAGGCATAATATTGTAGTTTCATTTTGGTAACTAAATACCGTTCCACAATTCTTACAGATTTTTATTTTCTCATTACCAAGATTATCCAAAAACTCTCTTACGTTTCCATATTTTCCAGGGGAATTAGACATTTTTTTACTTGCTCTCCAAATTAATGAGTGAATAACTCATTTGACATGAGTCTCACCGTGTATAAAATATTATACTAACTTTTTAATTACTTCGTTTATTTTTTCTTCTCTTCTTTCCCATACATACTTACTTCTTGAAGATTGAATATTCTCTCTATTCATTCTTTTAATCGAGTTTTGGTTCAGCAAAGTTAGAATTCCATCGGCAATTGCATTTTCATCAGATGAGTCAACTGATATTCCGTATTTTTCTTTTTTAACTAATTTATCCGACATATGGCCTTCAGAAGTTACTACTGGCAATCCCATTATTATGTACTCATAAACTTTTGTAGCAATTGCTTTCATATATCTTTCAGAATCTTGTAGTATACATAGACCTAGATTAGCCTCAGAAAAGTGAGGTGCTAGTTCAGTATAGTTAATCCAGCCTTTCCAATTTATCTTTAAATTATATTTTGAGTCGTAATTTTTGGCCCATTGTTCTAAATTAATATCGTAAAAACCTCCAATTATAGTTAATTCAGCTTCAAAATTATCTCTTACAATCTTGTAAGCTTTTATCATTTTTTTAAGTCCTCTTTCTTCTGTTAAGCTTCCCACATAAATTATATTTGGTACTTTATTTTTAGTTTTATATTCAAGTAACGGAAAGTCTGAAACGGTTGGATAGTTAGGAATTACGGTTACAGAATTGAATTTGTGAAGTTGCCTTCCAAGGATATTGTCAACAGTAATAATATGATCTATTTTTGGCGCTGCAAATTTAATAATGTTCTTAGCTAATAGGGCTGAAAGATTGCCTTGCAATTCCCTTTTCATAGGAACTAAATATTCATGGCAGTCCCATACTACAGATTTTTTTGTAATTTTTTTAAGTATCCAACCATAAATTAGCGGATCAAATTCATGGCAGTAAAATAAGTCATATTCTTTCTGAAGGGCTTTTTTTATTATTTTTATACCTGTAAAACCAAACGGAGTATTTTTATCAATACAATGTACAATAGTACTATCAATTTTCTTTTGTTTTGTACTTTTATGTGGAGTAATAATTTCTACATTATGTCCCATTTTAACCATGGTTTTGACTTCTTTGTAGACTCTTTGATCAAATGGGCTAAAGAATTCCCTATCACAAATTACACATATATTTGCCACAATAGCCCATGGCGGTAGTTCTAAAACCTGTCTATTATGCATATTTATGAAAGTTCTGATGGTAGCCCCTTCTGTTAGGGTCCCAGATACGCTTGGCCAAACTTTACATCAATTAGCATTGGCCAATGGTCTGGCTAAGAGAGGAATTCAGATTACTTTGCTTTGCCGTTACGATTCTAGTCAATTAAATAAAGAGTTTGATTCTAACCTAAACTTTTTATCGATTAATGATCCAAAAATTCCATTTGAAAGATTAATATTTACTTATAATTCCTATAAGTCAGCAGTAAAAGAACTGAAAAACAATAATTATGATTTAGTTCACGATAGAGGATATATTTTTGCAGGTTCAGGCGTTAGGGCAGCTAATGAATGTGGAGTAAAATCTATATTACAAGTAGACGATAATTGGATTAGATCCGAAAGATCAGCAACAAAATTTGCTAAGTATTGGCTTTACAATAAGAAAGCAATTGAGTCATGTTACAATCAAATAGAGAAAGCAGACGGAGGCTTTACAGTTAGTGCAGTTTTAAGAGAGCAAATAACAAAGTGGAATTCTAAAGCTCGAGATTTTGCAGTTATTCAGAACGGATATGAAAGTGACTTATTTGTCCCAAATTCTAAACCACTAGGTATTAAAAATAAACTTGAAATTAAGGGTAAATTAGCAGTATTTGTGGGTGCTTTGGGCCCTTGGCATGGAATCGATGAAATTATATCTATTGCAAATGATAATCCTTCCCTAAGTGTTGTTGTTGCCGGCGGAGGATATGGGAAAAATCTACCGATACTAGACAATCTACACCATATTGGGCGATTGGGTAGGGAAGAAGTTCCTAGATTACTTGTTGAAGCAGATATTGGTCTTGCACCTTATCCTAACTTAGATTATGGCTTTTCTCCATTAAAAATATATGAGTATATGGGTTGTAATCTTCCTGTCTTTGCCACAGATCTTCCTTCTGTTAGAGAAGCTACTGAAGGTAATGCTTTTTTAGCTAAACCAGGTAAATTATCACAATTAGTTTCAGATTTAATAAACAATCAAGAAAAATTAGACTCAATATCTAAATCGGCTTATGACTATGCTACTCAAAGGAGGACTTGGGAAAATACAATTGATGAAACAATTGATTTGTACAAAAATGTAGTATGAGTTTTGCACCAGGACATATTAGTTTAACTTTTGCAATACATAATAATGTAGATCCATTGAAGATGGGTTCTACTGGCTTAGGAATTGTTTTGCCTAAAGGAGTTTATTGCTCTATAGTGGATGAAAATAATGAAGGTGAAAGAAATAAAATTATTATTGAAAATGAGATAGTCGAGGATCCAGTTGTTCTTAGAGCTATAGATTTATTGGGTTATGGTAACAAAGGATTATCTGTATATCTGAGAAGAGATTTACCAATAGGTGCAGGCTTTGGAATTTCCGGAGCTTCAGCTTTAGCAGCTTGCCTTGAGTTAGATAAAAATCTAAAGAATTGTACAGTAGCATCTCATCAGGCTGAAATAGAATACAAAACAGGATTAGGCGATGTAGTTGCAATTTCATCTGCACTTGATAAAGGAGATTTTCCATTAGTTGTTGAAAGAATTACGCCCGGTTCTAATGGTAAAACTAACACATATACTGTAGATTCTAAATTAGTGGTCTGTGTTTCAGGTTTAGGTAGAAACACTTCGGAAATCATATCTAATTCTGAATGGTCGGAGATAATTAATGCAGTATCTTCAAATTTGAATAATACAGATTATGATATACGTTCAGTAATAAAAGCAGGACGTGCTTTTACTGAAAAATCAGGATTGATTAATGAAAACCTTGCTGAGATTCTAGACAAAATACCATTAGGAGCAGTATCATCAATTGCACATTTAGGTACCTCAATAGTTGCAGTTTCGGACAATGTTGATGAGCTATCTGCATGCCTAGAAAAATATGGTAAAGTATTGATTTTCTAAACAGAAGGCTTCTTTACTTCATTTGAGAATTGTGAGCTTGGAATAAATTTAGTTAAATTATCCAATAATCCTTCCTTACTTGGACTGGCAGTTAGAATGTTATCCAAGACTTCTTTGAGTGTTGAAACTGGTATTACTTCAATAATATCCTTGTATTTTGAATCTAGTAAAACATCTTGCGCGTTCATAGAAGGAATCAGTACTTTCGTAACTCCAGATTCAGCTGCAGCTTCAATTTTGGCAGTTACTCCTCCTACAGGTAATACTTGCCCTCTAACGCTTAATGAACCCGTTAAAGCTACAGTTTGATCAATTTCAGCATTTTCTAGAGCAGATATTACTGCAGTTGCTATAGATACAGATGCAGAATCACCTTCTACACCTTCATATGCGCCAACAAATTGGACGTGTATATCATATTTAGAAATATCTTCTCCAGTGTATTTTTTTATTAAAGCTGAAACATTTTCCACAGCTTCTTTTGCAATTTCACCTAATTTTCCAGTAGCAATAACTCTACCGTGATTTTTGTATTGAGCAGGAGTAACTTCTGCTACAATTGGCATTAAAATTCCAGCCATTTCAGCCATCCCAGAATTAGCTCCCATTACCGCCAATCCATTGACCATTCCAATTTCTGAGCCTTTAACCGAATAAGTTTTGTAGTCTTTTCTTCTCTCTACATATCTATCGGCAATTTGTTGCTCCAAAGGCTTAGCAATAGTTTTCGCAGTCATTACATGTTCAGCTGTAACAGTATCTTCTCCTAGCTCTATTGAAACGTCTCCAGCCACTCTTACTAGTCCTCCTAATTCTCTTAACCTCAAGCTTAAGTGATTTTGCCTTCCAGCTCTTCTCTGAGCTTCATGTATAACTTCTCCAATTGCTCCTTTTGAAAAATGTCCTATTTTCTCATCTTTAGCTACTTCTTGAGCTATGAAACGTACTAATTTTTCTCTATTCTCTTGCGAATCAGGAATAGTTGAATTCATGTAAACTTCGTAACCATATCCTCGAATTCTACTTCTAAGAGCTGGGTGCATTCCTTGAATAGCATCTAAATTCCCTGCAGCAACTAAAACGAAGTCGCAAGGTACGGGTTCAGTTTTTGTCATAGCTCCAGCTGACCTTTCAGATTGTCCTGAGATTGAAAACTCTCCTTCCTGTATAGCAGTTAAGAGGGCTTGCTGTGATTCCATTCTTAGTAAATTAATTTCATCTATGTACAATACGCCTCTGTGAGCTTTGTGTATTGCCCCAGCTTCAACTCTATCATGGGCAGGAGTTTCTAGTCCTCCAGACTGGAAAGGATCATGCCTCACGTCTCCTAACAATGCTCCAGCATGAGCTCCAGTAGCATCTATGAATGCAGCTTCCGCTTCATATTTGTGCAATACTAATCCTTTTGGAACATTTGCAGTATCATTACGTTGATTAGTATATCGCATTGCCATGAATATAAAAGCAGCAGCTATTAAACTGTAAAAAATAATCATAGGATTACTAAAACCAGTGGTAATAAACCACAAAATACCAAACCCTACTACAGTAAAAACAATTAACATTTGAGATTTAGCTTTCTTTTCCTTTTCAATCATTGCCTGAGCTTTTTGAACTTGTACAATTTCCTTCCCCTTACCAGAAGGTACAACTCTTACTCTTGGTTCATTATTGTCCTCATGGTTATGGTACACTAGGACATCTTGGAGTTCTTCTTTTGGAAGTAATTCAGACATTGACTTTGCAAGCATTGACTTTCCAGTTCCTGGATCTCCAATTAGCATTACATGTCTCTTCTGTTCAGAAGCTTTTCTCACGATTTCAACACCTTGCTCCTGACCAATCACTTGGTCAACAAGCATTTTAGGAACGGCGATGTCTTCTGTAGACTCGATATCTAAGTCTTCTACCCATTCTCTTGGGTCTTTTAGTTCACTATTGTTCTCAGGCATTCAGAATTGTTACTCGTCACTAGTAGATATATAAGTTTCTAGCTAAAGTTCTACATTATCAATATTGTCTTCATCTAACTCATCGTCTGTATCGTTTCCAAACAAAATGAATTTTGTACCGTAATGAAGTATTCCACTTTCACTATCTTCACCCAATTTTCTAAAAACAGATTTTACTCTCATTCCAGATTTTACGGCATCAGGTCTGCAATCAACTATTTGTGACGTTATTCTTGGACCTTCATCAAGTTCAATAATAGCCATACAGTAAGGTCCAAACATTTCATATCCTGTTTGAGCTTGATGAACTACAGTAGGAGTTACTACAGTACCAGTTCCTTTGAATTGGTAGTCTTCCATACTTCCGATGGATTCTCTTCCAGCCTCAGGATTAAAACTTCTTCTTGGATAATGGTAGGTATCAGTTATTTTACAGTATGAACCAATTAAATTATATCTAGTATCTAACTCTCTCCAAAATCTTGGTACAGACATTATTCAGCCTCCAAAATGTGGACAACAGCAGTGGCAGCTGTACCACCATGATTTTCTGCCAAAGCTAACTTAGCATTCTTGACCTGGCGTTCTCCGGCTTCACCGCGTAATTGTTTAACAAGTTCTATTATTTGAGCAATTCCAGTAGCACCAGGTGCGTGACCTCTCGCCTTCAAACCCCCGCTCGTGTTTGTAGGTATGATTCCACCTAATTTAGTTTCACCTTCAAGACTCTTTTGAGCAGCTTCACCACGTTTGAATATTCCAATTTCCTCAAGTGCAATGATTTCAGAAATGGTAAAATTGTCGTGGACCTCAATAAGATCTAAGTCTTCAGGCTTCTTATTAGAATCTTCAAAAGCTTTTTTGGCAGCAATATTTATCGCAGGGAATCTATGTAAATATTTTCGATGGTGCAAACTCAATGTATCTGAGGCTTGACCCGATCCAATAATTTTTATTGGTTTATCAGTGAATTTTTTTGCCTTTTCAGAAGCACATAGAACAACTGCAGCAGCTCCATCACTATTTGGTGCACAATCTAACATCCTCAATGGAGTTGATACCATTCCAGATTTACTTACTGCAGCAGAATCAAGCGCAAAGGGAAATTGAGCCATTGGATTCAGCGAGGCGTGGTAATGATTTTTTGCAGCTACAGAAGATAACTGCTCTCTGGTAGTTCCGTACTCAAGCATATGATTTTGAGCTATAATTGCATGAAGTGAAGTAAATGTTGCTCCAGCTTTAGCTTCCCATTGTTCATCAGAACCCATGCTAACAGTATATGAAGACTCAGAATCACTAACATCGGTCATCTTTTCAGCTCCACCTACAACAGCTACATCAATAAATCCTCCTGCAATTGCCATGTAAGCTTGTCTGATAGCCAGACCTCCGGATGCAGAGGCTGCTTCGACTCTTGTAGCTGGTATGTTTTGATTAGCTAATCCGCAATAATCTGCAATTAATGCACTTACATGCTCCTGTTGGAGGGTAGATCCTGCCGCCATATTTCCAATATACAAGGCGTCAATATCATTACTAGTTATTCCAGCATCATTTATTGCAGCAAGTCCAGTTTCTAGGCCCAATTCTCTTAGTGACTTGTCCCAAAGTTCTCCAAATTTAGTAATTCCAACTCCGATAATACTTACGTCCCTCATTTTGAATCTCCCATGTTTAGTTTTCCACGATATTTCGCATATGTAGCGTAATTAATTATTTCCATTCTTGAAATCATATCTTCTACGGTCTCACTGCGGTCCATTTTTGCAATTTCGTCAGTTACAGTTAAATCAAAGCCATCACTTCCAGCTCCTGAACCATAGGCAACTGCAAGAATTCTATCTCCTGGTTTAGCTATGTCTAAAATAGCAGCTAGACCAAGGAAAACTGCACCGGAGTAAGTATTTCCAATTCTTGGCGTTAACAATCCAGTTTTATATTGTTCTTCAGTAAATCCTAAACTTTTTGCTGCTCGAATAGGGAATTTTCCATTTGGTTGATGAGTAACAACATAATCATAATCTTCAGGCTTGCTTCCAGCCATATCCATAATCATTTTTCCACACATCATAACATGTTTGAAGAAAGCAGGTTTACCTGTGAATCTACCGCCATGTCTTGGATATTTTTGTCCCTCTCTTCTCCAGAAATCAGGCGTATCTGTCGTGTATGAAGTGGTATGGTTTATTGTCGCAATGACATTTTTGTTACCTATAATTACAGTTCCACCACCGGCTGAAGCACTATACTCTAGAGCATCTCCAGGGGCGCCTTGCGAGGTGTCAACACCTATGGCTATGCCGTTTTCGACTTGATTATTTCCCACAATCCCTAGACAAGTTTGTATTGCCGCAGTTCCGGCTTTACAAGCAAATTCAAAATCAGCAGCAGTAAGGTTTGGGGTTGCCCCAATAGCCTCGGCAACGATTGTTGATGTTGGCTTTACAGCATAAGGGTGAGATTCAGATCCTGTATATATTGCACCAATATTTATTCCACCTAGTTTAGCTCTTTTCATAGCTAATCTTGTGGCTTCTACAGCAATAGTGATAACGTCTTCGTCAGGTCCGGGAACTGATTTTGAATATACATTCAAATTTTTAGCCCATGCACTACCGTCCGCACCCCAAACAGATGCAATTTCTCCAGTCTCTATTTTGTGACTAGGTATATACGCTCCATAACTTACGATTCCGCTCATATTTTTTTCCTTAATTAAATTTTTTTAGTATTGTAACTATTTCTTCTTCGTTGAGTTCCGTCTTAACTAGAACTATTCTTTCCATTTCAGCTAATTTCGTGGCAAGCTTGTCAATGGTTTTTGGCTTAATATAAATTACAACTCTAGGTTTAACAGGATGTGCCCTGATTGCAATCATAGGTGATCTTCCATAATGCACTCCTGAGAAAAAAATAGCTCTTTCATTCGACCATCCGTATAAATCTCCAAATACATTGAATGTGGTTATAGCTTTTAGTGAATCTACAATTGTGTATCCATAAATTGGTCTTTCTAATATATCTTCGTTACCTGAAAGGATTTCACCATCAATATCCTTGATTAACTTACTAATGGCAGTTCCTGTGTTAAATTCCCTTATGTCGTATACTGCATTGTTATTATCTTTTGCAAACATACTACTTACAATTTTACCACCTTGAGCTTTGTCATATTCTACCATGGCTTCTACAAATTTCCGTACAGTGCCTATTCCAGGAGAGGCTCTTCTTCCTTTTTCAAAATCACATACTACTGAAGGTTTTACATTTAAAAGTGAGGCGAGATTTTTCTGAGAAAGTTTGAATATTGTTCTCCATTTCTTGAGAGTGTCTCCAGGTTTTTCGGAAATTACAATTTCTCCAGCCATTCTTCTAGTAAGTTGCTTCTGCACATTGTTCGATTTGAGGGCACTATATAATTTTTGTGTACTCGAGTTCGGCAATTTGTTAATTATAATCAAATATTAAATAGAACGAAGTGAAATGATATTTGTGTCATCACTAGATTGGGTCCCTAAAAAAATTTTTTTAACGAAAGGCAAGGGCCTTAGCAAGGAACGTCTAACTTCTTTTGAGCTTGCTCTAAGAGAAGCAGGCATTGCATCACTAAATCTGATTACAGTATCAAGTATTTTACCTCCGAAATGTGATTTTGTTACGCAAGATGAAGGAACAAATATGCTTAGTCCAGGTCAAGTAGTTCCAGTAGTTTTAGCTCGCTCAGATAGCAATAAATTTGGAGATCTAGTTAGTTCAGGAGTGGGTGTAGCTATTCCTAAAGACGATGAACATTACGGTTATCTATCAGAGCACCATTGTGTTGGAATGGACGACTATTCTATGGAAGAATATGTGGAAGATTTAGCTGCAGAAATGTTAGCAACAACATATGGGGTGAATTTTGACCCGGATGCTTCTTGGGATGAGAAGAGAGAATTGTGGAAAATAGATAACCGAATTGTCAAAACGGAATCTATAATTCAGACCGCCGAAGTTGATAAGGAAGGATATTGGTGTACTACAGTTTCAGCGGCAGTTTTAGTCCTTTAAGAATTTAGAAAGATTTAAATGCTCTTAGAGTTTAGTATCTCGTAGAACATGCGCCCAGCTCCTGCAACTTGGTCATTTCGGGAAAATATTTCCCCATCGGCTTTGTCAGTGGCTTTAGATGGAAAGCATACTGCAATAGGAACTAGAAATGGTCTTATTTTCTTAAATTCACGTGGAAGGTTATTATGGTTCAATAAAAAAATCCGCAGGATAAATGATGTTTCAGTTTCTACGCGTAGTGGAAAGATAGCAGTGGGTAGCTCGCAAAAAGTACTTTACTTGGTTAATCTGAAAGGCGAATCTTTGTGGCACAGGGAACTAGAAAGTTCTGTTTTAGCTACAAGTATCAATTCCAGAGGAAATTTGATTGCCGTAGGGACAGATGAAGGTAAACTCATGCTTTATGATGGCAAGGGCAAAAAGTTGTGGGAAGTACATCTTAGTAATTCTGATTTTTCTGTTAATTCAGTAGATATAACTTCTGATGGAGAATTCATTGTAGCCGGAACTGATTATTCCCATTTGTATCTATATGACGTAAAAGGAAAGGTTTTGTGGTCAAAGGAAACTGGTTCTGAAGTTCTTAAGACATGTATCAGCGCAAACGGAGATTATTTGGGTTATCTTACTAGTGATCGCAAATTTTCATTTTGTGTTAAGAACTCAAGAGTTCTTTGGGAGAACACTTTTGATTCACAACCTTTGTGGATTGATATGGCCCAAACTGCAGATTTTGTATCTGTGGGCGAGTCATCAAATAAAGTAAATTTATATAATAAATCTGGGAGGAAAGTTTGGGGTTTTGGTAATGAGACCTCAAGAATAGGAGTTATGGCAAGCGGCGGAGGTAACGTTGTTCTTGGAAATAAAGGAGGCGTTTTCAATTATAGTTTAGAGCCATATCTCAAGAGACTATTATCAGGTTGTAAGAAAGGCATAGTCAAAGCTGCAGATGAAAATCTAGATACCACAGCAGCTAAGAAAATGTTTGATTTAGCTTCTAAAAATTTTTCAGATGCTAATTATTTGCAATTTTTAACTAATATTCAGAAAGCGCGAAATCTTGCAAGAGAGGCCAGAGTAATCGAAAGTACTGAATCTCCAAGTGAAAGGAGACTTGAGAGAAATGAATATGAAGAATCGTCTGACACTTCCCAAGATAATACCGAAGATGAAATGATGTCGAAATTAGTTCAACTAGCTGAGATGCGTGAAAAGGGAATTCTTTCTGAAGAAGAATTTATAATGGCTAAGTCCAAATTGTTGCGTCTTTAATATAATATAATTAACTTAATATAATATGATGATATTTGCATAATATGACGGCTCTCACAACATCAGATATTTTACTAGAAAATGCAACTAAATATGCAGACATGCCTGCATTATCATCAAAAGATAAATCAGGTAATTGGGATACAACTACTTGGGCGGAATTCTCAGGAGAAACGATGGATGTTGCAAAGTCACTAACTGCTTTAGGCTTTCAAAAAGGCGATAAATTAAGTATATATTCATTCAATCGTAAAGAGTGGTATCTTGCTTACGCCGCAGCTAATTTTTGTAACGGAGCCGGTGTAGGCGTTTATCATACTTGTTCGCCTGAAGAAGTTGAATGGGTAGTCGGTAATTCTGATTCTAAATTTGTTTTTGTCGGTCACAATCCTATGGATGGTGGAGATACTGAGAAAATGTGCTCTTACAGGCTTCACAAAATAATAGATAAGCTTGATAAAGTTGAAAAAGTAATTGTTATGGATGGAGTAGACATGCCTTCACATGATAAGGCCATAAGTTGGTCTGATTTTATTAAAAAAGGAAAAGATGTTCGGGATTCTAAGATTCATGATTCTATTAAATCAATAAAACCAGAAGATACTGCTACTTTGATTTATACATCAGGAACAACAGGTAATCCTAAAGGTGTGGAATTAACTTATGATAATTTTGAATACGAAATAGCTAAGGTTTTGCAAATTGTAGAGATCAAGAATGGTTACAGTTACGTTTCTTGGTTGCCATGTGCGCATGTTTTTGGTCAGCTAGTGGATAACCACGCTTGGATTCGCAAATCAATGCATATGCATGTTGTTGATAATCCTCTGCATGCAATTGACTATTGTAAGGATGTTCAACCGCACATATTCATAGGTGTACCGAGGATTTATGAGAAAGTATATTCTAATTTAGTTGCAGGTCTTGGTAGCAAAGTTAAATTATTAGGAATTCCACTTTTAGGAGGAATAATTAAGAAAGCGGCAAAGAAAAAAATCGGAATGTCAAATTGTGTTTTTGCGATAACAGGTGCAGCTCCAATTAATCCAGACATCCTTACATTATTCCACAAGTTGGATATTCCGCTGTTCGAAGGTTATGGAATGACCGAAACCTCAGCCGGAGCTACTTTAGGCCACAAGGGAGCTAACACAATTGGGTCAGTCGGTAAAACTTTTGCAGGAGAAATAAGAATTCACAACCCTAATGATAAAGGAGAAGGAGAAATTCAATTCAAAGGTCGTCATGTGATGAAAGGCTATTACAAAAATCCAGAAGCTACGGCTGAAACAATGGATGGAGATTGGTTGAAATCTGGAGATTTAGGTAAGAAAGATTCAAACGGTTTTGTTTACGTTACTGGAAGAATAAAAGAAATTTACGTTAATTCTGCTGGAAAGAACATTGCACCTTTAGTAATTGAGGAAACAATGAAATCAATTCCATTATTGTCCCAGTGTATGTTAGTTGGGGACAACCGCAATTATTGTACTGCTCTTTTTACGCTGGATGTTGGAGCAATTCTCAGAGACAAGCACGGATTAGATGGTGCAACCGAGGTACCAAAAGACCCTAATGAGCAGATTGCCAAATTAGAATCGTTAGGTGCTAAATTATCAGATTATACCGAAAATCCGGAAATACATGCAGAGATTGACGCTCAAGTTCAGGAATTAAATAAGAAATTCAATAATCCTGAGCAAGTTAAGAAGTTTACAATATTGCCTAGAGATTTAAATGTTGATGAAGGTGAATTAACACCAACACTTAAGATTCGCCGAAAACAAATTAATGAAAATTGGTCTAAAGAAATAAATTCAATGTATACAGACTAAAATGTTGAGACAAACATTTTTCTTAGCTTCATTACTAGGGGCTTTAAATCTGTATTATGCAGAAGATTTAGCTTTGCAAATTCTCTCTGGAGTATTATTTTTACTATGCTTAGGAATTTCCGTAATCTGGCCTGAACCGTTGCCCCCACCACCTCCTAACGATCTATGGTCAGATGCACCAGAAAAGAAACAGCGTGAGATGAAAACCTGTTCTAGTTGCGGTAAAGCAGTTGACCTAAAATGGACAATGTGTCCTTATTGCTCTAAAAGAGTATAGCCATCTTTAGAAAGGCACTAATACTTTTATCTGATACTCTAGCTAGGATATTGTGGAAAGAATAAATATTCTAATGGTAGCCGCAATGTTGGTTTTTATCTCATTGCCTGCTTCGGGCATATCTAATCCAGATGAAATTAAAACCGAATTATTAGAAATCCCAAATGTAAAGGTAGATTATTGGGAAGAAAGTTTATGGTGGGAAAGTACATCAAGAGATTTAAATCGAAATAAGATTGTAGATTGGTTGGAAAATATTGATGATGAATACCCTATCGGTGTATTGTACAATCATCAACCGACAGAGGAGGACTTAAGTTTACTGGAAGATATAGGTATAACCGTTAAAGTCAATGTAGATTTAGTAAACGGACTTTTATTAGGTACAGTTAGCGCTGAATTATTCGAAACAATAAGTAATTTTCCTGGAGTTCTTATGGTAGAGCCCTACAACAAAGTTGTATTCTATGGTGATGTTCAAACTCCAGCAATTAAAGCTAGTAATTCTTCAGTTTATCCTGTTGGAGCTTGGGATTTAGGATTTACTGGTAAAGGAGTGAACATAGCCGTGGTTGATACAGGAATTGATAACGAGCATCCGGGTTTAGATGGTAAAAATATTGCAGGATACGACGCAGTGTGTTCTGACGATGCCTTGTGTGTAGCCTCTCTTCAAGAGGACGATGGTTCGTTTGATCCAGACGATCAAAATCAGCATGGAACTGCATGCGCAGGTATGGCAGCAAGTAATGGAATATTACCAAACGGTCAATCCTCAAATTTTACGGGTTCAGCACCTGATGCAGATTTAGTTGACGTTAGAATTGGCACTGCTGTTGGAGCTGGTCCTTTTGAAAATTATATCCTGGAGCAAGAATTTTACGAGTCTGCGATGGATGGTCTAAACTGGGTTATAGACAACAAAGATACAGCTTGGGCTGGTGTTGAAAATGAAAGTTTTGGGATTGATATAATATCATTATCTTGGGGAATTACTTCACACGAGAGCGGAGGTTCTGACGGCTCAGATATGTTTTCACAAGTTTTGGATGAAGCTACATTAGCTGGTGTAGTGGTTTCTGTTGCAGCGGGCAATTCAGGTTCAGACAATGATGGACTTTCAGGTATGGGCTCCTCTAGTCTTTCGATAACAGTTGGAGCTTTGGATGATAAAAATACTGTAGATAGAGAAGATGACGGCATTGCTTCATACTCGAGCAGAGGTCCTCGTCGAGATAACAATGATGGAAATCCATATAACGAAATGAAACCAGATATCTCAGCTCCAGGTACCAATATCATTCAGGCTGAAGCATGTTATGCCAGCAGTAGCTGTTACAATAGAATTCCAGGCCAAGATGCTGCAGATAACGGTTACAGTGGAAGAGGAAGTGGAACCTCATATGCAACACCTGCAGTTTCGGGTGTAATTGCTTTGATGATAGAAGCAAATCCTGAATTGGATCCTCTTGAAATTAGAGAAATTTTACGATTAACAGCCGAAAGAAAAGAGACGCTTACCTCAGCAGATGGAGAAGGCGTTGAAGAAGGTCCTTGGGCTACTTATCCTGAATTAGATCCATACTGGAATCGACATTTCGGTTGGGGTATGGCAGATGCTTATGAGGCAGTTCAGTCTTCTTTAATAAATACAGACTTGGAAAATATTAATGTTGATTTGCAAGCACATATCACAGGCAGTCAGCTAGGATGGCAATCTGGAAATAACATTAATGAGTTTACAGGCATTGCTTGGGGACGCGGGTTAGAATTATCAAAGGTAGAATACAGTCTTGACGGCAGTTCATGGAAAGAAGCATCATATGAAGTTAGCAGTAACGAATCAATATACGTTAATTGGAAAATTACTCTTGATGCTAAAGATATATCATTTACTGGAGATCACACCATATTAGTAAGATCTGTAGGAGATTCAGGATCTTATTCATTGTCCACACATTCGAGTTTCTATGCTTATGGCGAATCAGAAAGCTCTTCAGATAATTTCATGGCTATATCAGTAGTACTCGGCATATTAGTTGTGGGTGTGGCAGTTGTTACAGCCTACAGGAATAAATTATTCAACAATTAGATTACAGGTAAGCCTTAAATCTAACAGGTAAAGTGTTGTAGTGTGCGCGTCAATACATTTATTGCAGTAGGTGTCGTATTTGCAGTTATTGGACTTCTTGGTTTAACTTATATTTTTCCGAAGATGATGTGTATCTCAGGGCAAGATTTTGTAGACCAAATTGATACTTCATCCGGACAAGAAAAGTACACTGACTATTCTATCGGAGATACAATCACTATTTCAGATAGTATTGCAAGAATGGAGCTTGATAATGGCCAAACACTTGTTTGGTTAGAAACAATCGGAAAGTCTGAGAATGATCCGCCTTTCCGTTTTGGCTCAGATATAATGGGAGATTTTGGTGTTGGAAATAGTATAATAATTAAATTTGAAGTAGTTCAGGATGGCACTGGCGATTATACTCTAAAAGGATATGAAAACGGTGGCTCAGGATTAGCTTCTGATACAATTACATCACGTTACTCTACAATTAATGAATACATATTCATGTTCCTTATATTGGGAGGAATTGGTTCAATAGCTTATGGAGGGTATACATCCTTCATTGGAAAAGACGAAGAACCACAAGACGATTGGGGTTTTCCTGCTCAAGCGCCGGCTCAACCTTCGGCAGCAGCTCCACCTATGTCTGCACCACCTGCCCAACAGTCACTAAATCCAGTGGCTCCACCAGCTTCTGCCCCTCAGGCAGCAGTACCTCCAGTTCCTTCTAATGAGCCTACAAGTATGACAATAACGGTTCCTCCGGGCGTCGTTGCGGGTCAAGTCTTGACAGTAGGTCTACCTGATGGTAGATCAGTTAATGTTCAAGTTCCTGCAGGATGTAATGCAGGTTCTCAATTCACAATAACGGTGAACTAAATGAAAAATCAAATACAAAAAATATGCTCGATGGCCATTGTTGGCCTGCTAATGTTTTCAGGTTGTATTGACACTGAAGAAGCTATAGGTACAAATATCAATCCTACAGCTGTTGTCGATGTAGTAACTGGTCTGCGTGTTGTAAATCTTAATGACCAAATCCAATTTGATGCATCACAATCAGAAGATATAGATGGTTCAATTTCTTCTTATTTATGGGATTTTGGAGATGGCAATACAGCAACTACCAAAATGGCAATGCACAGATACCAGAGCCCTGGTGACTACATTGTTTCCTTATCAGTTACCGATGATGATGGGGCTGTTGGTAACAACGATCAGGGACTAACGTACATTACTGTCTTACACGGTGAAGTCAATGAAGGTTCAGGAGTTCCGCACGGAATTCTTTCAGTTAAAGCCTCAGTTGTTTCCCCTGGTGCTTCTATCGATTTTAGCGGAGCAGGTTCTTGGGCTTGGTCCCAAGATGATGATGGAGATTGGTCTGTATCGAATTCAGCAATAACTTCGTGGTCTTGGGATTTTGGCGACGGTGAAACAGGTACAGGTTCAGAGGTATCTCATACCTTTGGTTCTGCAGGTGGTTTCAGTAGTTTTTCAGTACTCGGTAGTTATCCAGTCAAGCTCACAGTTACTAGCGAAGAGAATATCCCAGACACAGTTTACAGGACTATTAGAGTAATTGCTGAGCAATCATCTGAATCAAAGTCTCCAGATCCTAAAGTTTACACAACAGTTAGTATAGGAGATCCACGAACACTAGATCCAGCAGAAGCTTACGATTCAGCTAGCGGAGGAGTTCTATCAAATACTTATGAAACCTTAGTGTTTTATGATAGAGATCAGGAAGATAAATTGATTCCTGTTTTGGCTACAGAAGTACCTTCCACATCTAACGGCGGAATATCACAAGATGGTTTAACTTACACCTTCAAAATTAGGCAAGGAGTCACATTCCATGACGGTTCAGAAATGGACGCAGATGATGTAGTTTTTTCAATTAATAGATTGTTGGTAATGGGTCTTGGTCCTTCTTGGATGTACGCAGAATTACTTGATGATACAGACGAAGACGGTGATGGAATAGTAGATAGCATCACCAAGATTGATCAATATACTGTTCAATTTCAATTAAAGGAAGCAGCGCCACGATTTTTGCCAATAATGGCTTACACAGCAGGCTCAATTGTTTCTAAGGATTGGGTTTCTAGCAAAGGTTGCGGATTCCCCGCAGCTGGAGTGCAATGTACCTCAATTGAAAAGGAAGTAATGGGTACAGGTCCATACATGATGAATGAAGATTATGGCGGAAAATGGGTTCCAGAGCAGTATGTTTTAATGCAGTATTATCCAGATTATTGGAGAGGTTGGTCTGACAGTGAGAGACAGTCCTTTGGTGTTACAGCTAAAGGTTTCATTGAGACTGTAGTTATCAAAAAGAATAATGATCAATCTGCAAGATTACTAGAACTAAGATCAGGTAATGCAGATTCAGTCTATGTTCAACCAACATTTGTTGATGAAGCACTAACTTATGATAATATAGATTACAAATCTAATCTTCCATCTATGACTATGATTCAGATATCTTTCAATCATGATATAGCTAATCATGAGGGTTCTGCGCCTTCTAGTGATTTTTTTGCTAATGAGGATATTAGGAAAGGATTCTGTTATTCTTTTGATTATGATACATTTATCAATGATGTAATTGATAATAGAGGTCAGCAACCAAGAGGTCCAATTCCTGATGGTATGTTAGGATATAATCCAAATGGTCCGCAATATAGCTATGATTTGTCTATGGCAGAAATGCACTTTAGAGAAGCCGGTGTTTGGGATACTGGATTTAGTGTTGATGCTTACTACAATCTAGGTAATGATGTAAGGCTTGAAGGATTATTATTGCTTGAAAATTCGATTGAGAGTTTAAACCCTAATTTTAATATTGAAATTCAAGGACTCGAATGGCCATTGTTTTTAGACAAACTTAAAACCAGAGAAATTCCAATTTTCATGCTTGGTTGGGGTGCAGATTATTCAGATCCGCACAACTTTGCTCATCCTTTCTTACACGGTGCAGAGGGATATTACCCTTCCAATTATTTAGGATTTCAATATGATGATCTTGATAATTTGATAATGGAAGCAGCTGCTGAACAAGATACCTTCCAAAGACAGCAGATGTATTATGACATTGCAGATTTAGAGCATGAAAAAGCATTACATATTTGGTGTTATCAGCCAACAAGTTATAGAATTGTCAAAGACTGGGTAAATGGTTGGTATCATAATATGATGCACGGTACATTGTACTACACTTTGAGTAAGAGTTAGACACTCTATTCTTAAGTAAAACGTTCTTTAGCATAACGTGAAACTTTGGATATATGTAGCTCGAAGATTAGCATTGACTATTCCGGTCTTGCTAGGTGTTACTATCATCACATTTTACTTGTCATATGGCATGGGAGATCCATTAGCTGCATATGTAACCGAAAGAACTACAGATGAGCAGTATGAAATGTTGGCTGAGAAACACGGCATTAATGAGCCAATTTATGTTCAGTATTTTACTTATCTTAAAAGTGTAATCACTTTTGACTGGGGTTATTCAGAAGTTCTAAATGAAGATGTTTCAGACGCTCTGCGGTATAGATTTGCGGCAACACTTGAGCTTTCGATTTTAGCTTTTATATTTGCTGTAGCAACAGCAATTCCTCTTGGAATTTTTTCGTCAATCAGGCAAAATCGTTGGGAAGATCATAGCATTCGTTTATTTGCATTAGCAGGTTCTGCAATACCAATCTTCTGGTTTGCTTTAGTTCTTCAATATTTCTTCGCAGTAACTCTTGATGTTTATTTACCTGAATTAAACTGGCCAATCACTTCGCGTTTTGATGAGGTCCTTTGGGAAATTAAAGATCCTATTGATATGAATACTAATTTTTTACTTTTTGATGCTATAGCTGCAGGTTCTTGGATTCATTTCAAGGATGCTTTACAGCACATGATACTTCCAGCTACTGTTTTAGCATATAGTTCAATGGCAACAATCATCAGGTTGATGAGAGGAAATATGTTGGATGTTTTAGGTCAGGATTACATTCGAACAGCTAAATCTAAAGGTCTTTCTGAAAGTCAAATTACCTACAAGCATGGAGCTCCAAATGCTATGATTCCCACAGTAACACTTTTGGGAATGGGTTTTGCAGGATTAATTAATGGTTCAGTTTTGACTGAGACTATTTTCACTTGGCCAGGATTGGGAGCATGGGCAATTACAGCAATGCGAAGTTTAGATGTATCTGCAATTCTTGCATACACCTTGTTTTCGGCTTTTCTTTACATAATCGCAAATTTAATTGTTGATATTCTGTATGCTTTCTTAGATCCACGAGTTGAATTAACTGGTCATTCAAGTACAGCAGAGATAGTGATAGTATCTTTTTCAATATTACTTTTAATCACAACTTACTTCAGTGTGGACTCCGCCGTCACACTTGGCATGATTATTCTATTTTCTTTAATTTCCTTCACGTTATACTCAATGGGAGTTCGATTTTTGAATAATCCTGAAGACCTTTGGCTTCTTTTACTATCGATAGGAACGTTGTTTGTAGTTTGGTCAATATTATCTGGTTTCTTCATAACCATTTTAATGATTTTAGCTATTTTGTACTTTGGTTATTTAGCATACAATTGGAACGATTTGAAAGACAGTCTCACACCAAAATTTGATGAATTTAAAAGAACGCTGTATCAAATCAGAAAGAATCCACTCACTATGCTAGGTCTCTTTTTAGTCATATCTTTGATTTCGGTTGCCTTTTTTGCGCCTTGGCTTGCACCGCCTTCAGAAAATCAGAGGGATCCAATGAGAATGGAAGAACATTTTTCTTTCAATCAACCTAGGAATTTTCAACCACCTTGTTATTTTTCTTGTACTGCTGATTCTGGTGAGGTAGATGGTTACATTCTGGGAAGTACAGATAGAGGTTACGATATTTATTATGGAATAGTTTGGGGTAGTCGTACTTCACTGGATGTGGCAGTTAAGGTCGTATTTACGGGTACATTTATTGCAGTTGTAATAGGTGCAGTTTCCGGATATTACGGAGGTAGAGTAGATGATATAGTAATGAGGATTACAGATGTGTTTATTGCTATCCCAGGTTTAGTTTTGGCTTTGGCTATTATTGCAGTTACCGAGGATACTTCTATTGAAATGCTGATGTACGCCCTCATAATAGTGGGGTGGCCCGGGTTTACAAGAATTATCAGAGCGGAAGCTCTTAGAATCCGTAAATTGCCCTATATTGAAGCTGCGAAAGCAGCAGGCGCTTCGGATTTTAGAATAATATTTAAACATGTAATTCCTAATTGTATTACCTCTGTAATTGTTATTGCAACTATGGATATGGGAGGTATCGTATTGTCTCTAGCTGCGTTAGGTTTCTTGGGATTCGGAGGAGGGCCTGATTTAGCAGAATGGGGTAAGCTTGTTTCATTTGGACAAGATAATATTTTGTTAGGCCAATGGTGGTCTTTCTTTTTTCCCGGACTAGTTATTGCTCTATGGGCTCTAGGCTTTTACCTTTTAGGAGATGGAATTAGGGATATTTTGGACCCTAAGCAGAGGAACTAATGTTAGAAATCGAAAATCTAAAAACTAATTTCAATACCTATGATGGCGTCGTTAAAGCATTGGATGGAGTTAATCTTAAAATTGAAGATGGAGAGATATTTGGTTTAGTAGGAGAAACAGGTAGTGGAAAATCTGTTACCTGTTATTCAGCTCTAAAATTGCTTCCAAAGGCTGGTGAGGTCGTTGATGGTAATATTAAGTTAAATGGAGAAGATATAACAAATGCTTCCGATGAAAGACTAAGAGAGATAAGAGGAGGTGAGATTGGTATCATTTTCCAGGATCCTTTGTCTGCACTTAATCCAGTAATGACAGTTAATGAGCAAATTGGAGAGATTCTAGTCCTTCATCAAAATGCAGAGCTTCAAAAGTTAGCATTAGAAAAAGAAATACCAACTTACAAAAGTGAAAAATGGAAAGCTTCTCCCGGTGTGGAATTCACAATTATGGCTTTCTGTATATCCTTTATTTCTTTGTTTGTTATGTTGGGCCAATGGAGATTTTCTTTACCTTTCTTGTTTGTGATTATGTTGATGATCTTAAGAGATTACTTGCAGAGAGAAAATCCTGCATCTGCACTAGATTTGATGGTAATTGATGCCTTGTCTAGAGTTAAATTGCCTAATCCTGAACAAATAGCCAATTCTTATCCTCATGAATTGAGTGGAGGTATGCAACAAAGAGTAATGATCGCGATGGCTTTAGCAGGTAAAGCTAAAATGCTGATTGCAGATGAGCCAACAACTGCTTTGGACGTAACAATTCAAGCCCAAATATTACAATTAATTAAAGACATTCAGAAAGAGGAGAATATGTCTGTTCTTTTGATAACACACGATTTAGGAGTAGTAGCTGAAACATGTGAAAAGGTGGCTGTCATGTACAAGGGTAAAATTGTCGAACAAGCTACAGTAGACGAAATATTTTCCAATCCAAAGAATGATTATACTAAAGGCCTGTTGGAAGCTATACCAAAAGGTGGTAAGGAAAGATTGAAAGTTCCTAATCTAGAGGAGGCTAGTGTCTTATGAAGGAAATACTAAAACTTAAAAATTTGAAGAAACATTTTCCTGTTAAAAATTCCTGGGGAACTGATGTGGCCTTGGTGAAGGCTTTAGATGGCGTTGATTTAAAAATCGAATCTGGAAAAACATTTGGCATTGTCGGAGAGAGCGGCTGTGGAAAAACTACCTTAATGAGAACTTTGCTTAGACTAGTAGAACCTACATCAGGTTCGGTTATTTTATCTGAGGAAATTACAGGTAATAATTTCAGTAGTAATAAGTTAGAGGAGTTAGCTAGTGAAGAATTACGCAATTTCCGTAAACAAATAGGAGTTGTTTTTCAAGATCCAATGGGAGCTTTGAACCCGAGAATGTTGATTAAGGATATTGTGAGTGAACCACTTGTAATACATGGTAAAACAGAAAATGTGCGTTCGCGAGTAATTGAGTTATTGGAAAATGTAGGTCTTGGTGAGGAGCACTTATACAGATATCCACATGAATTTTCAGGAGGTCAGCGACAGAGGATAGTTATTGCTAGAGCACTTGCCCTTGATCCAAAAATATTAGTTTTAGATGAGCCAACTTCTGCTTTAGATGTGTCAGTTCAAGCCCAAATTCTCAATCTTCTTAATGACTTACAAAAGAAATATGATTTAACCTATATTTTCATTTCGCATGATTTATCAGTAATTGAGTACATGTGTGATCGCTTAGCAGTTATGTATTTGGGTAGGGTTGTTGAAGAAGCAGACACTGACGAATTATTTTCTAATCCTCAACATCCTTATACGAAAGCCCTTTTGTCTGCAACTCCAAGTTTTGATAAAAATAAGGCCAAAATTATGATTCTTGGGGATGTTCCAAGTCCAATAAATTATTTAGATAAATCAAAAGCTAAATTGGCTACAGAAATAACCGAACAAGAGAAATTGGAAATTAGTGCAATTGAAGGAAAGGGAATAGACTATATTGTTCGTTCAAGTCTTAACGAAGTAATTCCACTTGTTCAAATTTCAGATGGACATTATGCAAGAGTAAAACAACAATGACAGAGCAAGTACCGATTCGTAGATTATTAGCTCACACAAAGAATCATAGGTCTACAATGTGGTTAGCTACCTTATTTTCCATTTTGAATAAGATATTTGATTTAGCACCACCTTTGTTGATAGGTGCCGCAGTAGATGTTGTAGTTAAGCAAGAAGAATCTGCTTTGTCAGATTTTGGTTATTCAGACCCTAAGGAGCAATTAATTGTATTGTCCATTTTAACAGTTATAATCTGGGTTTTTGAATCATTATTTGAATATATATATGGAGTATTATGGCGAAATTTGGCGCAGACAGTTCAGCATGAATTAAGATTAGATGCTTATTCACATATTCAGAATTTAGAAATGGAGTGGTTTGGAGATCAATCTAAAGGGGAATTAATGTCAATTTTGAATGATGATATTAATCAATTAGAGAGATTTTTGGATAAAGGAGCTAATGAAATACTTCAGGTTAGTACAACTGTCGTAATTATTGGTGCAATATTTCTATACATATCGCCAACTATTGCCCTTTATTCAATATGTGCAATTCCATTTATTGTGATTGGTTCGTTTATGTTTCAATCCCGTATAGCTCCTAGGTATACTAAAGTGAGAAAGGAAGTTGGCTTACTAAATGCTCTGCTATCTAACAACTTAAGCGGAATAAGTACAATCAAAAGCTTTACAACTGAAGAGTTAGAAATTGAAAGAGTAAGGAAAGCGTCTCAAGCTTACAGAGAGGCAAATCGTGATGCTATCAAGCTAAGCGCTGCTTTTGTTCCGTTAATTAGGATGGCAATATTAGTCGGATTTACGGGTACATTACTACACGGAGGTTTGATAACCTTGGAAGGTAAAATGGCTATTGCATCCTACAGTGTAATGATATTTATGATGCAAAGGTTACTCTGGCCCCTGACAAGGCTAGGTGAAACTTTTGATTTATATCAAAGGGCAATGGTTTCTACAACGAGAGTTCTTAATCTATTAGAAACGGAAATTAGAATCGAAGAAGGAACAGAATCGCTAGATTTGAGTCAAGTTAAAGGAAACATAAATTTTGAAAAAGTTAGTTTTTCATATCCTGAGAGAGAGCTTGTGGTAAATGGTTTTGATTTAGACATTAAGCCAGGTTCTACTCAGGCTATTGTTGGACCTACCGGTAGCGGAAAAACAACTCTTATTAGATTGCTATTGAGATTTCATGTGCCAAACTCAGGAAGTATTTTTCTGGATGGAACTGAAATTTCAAAAATAAATTTAAAGGATTTGAGATCTTCAATTTCTCTTGTCACTCAAACAATCACATTGTTTCCAGGAACAGTTTTACAAAATATAGCTTATGGTAACAAAGAATATTCAAAATCTCAAATAATCAATGCTGCTAAAGTTGCAGAAATACATGATTTCGTTGAAAGTCTTCCCGATGGATACAGTACACAAATAGGTGAGGGTGGACATAAGTTATCAGGTGGACAAAGGCAAAGAATTTCAATAGCTAGAGCAGTCTTAAAAGATGCACCAATACTAGTTCTTGATGAAGCTACTTCATCAGTTGATAACGAAACAGAAGAAGCTTTACAAAAATCTCTAGATTTTATTTCAAAGAATAGGACAACCATAGTAATTGCTCACAGACTTTCTACAATTAGGCACAGTGACTCAATTATAGTTCTGGATTGTGGAAAAGTTGTGGAAGCCGGGAATCATGATGAGTTAATTGCTAATAAATCTAATTATTATCGTCTTTGGAATGTTCAAACTGGAGTTAGGGATTAGCGATAGTCGTTTTTATGTTCCCCTTCCTCTATTCAACCTTATCGGGCCCGTAGATCAGCCTGGAAGATCGCCTGCTTTGCAAGCAGGAGGCCTCGGGTTCAAATCCCGACGGGTCCACCATTTTTTACTTAAGTTTTAAATCTACCTTGATTATCTCATATCATGCGCTTATCGATTGTCTCTTTGTTTGTAGCAACACTTTTGTTTCAGCCAGTTTTAGCTTCCGGAGCAGCTTATCAATTTTCAGATCAGACGGATTTACAAACTCAAAATATTGAAGCTTGGTGGGTTAATACGTCTATGGACAAGGATAAAGATGGGATTCAAGATAACATTTGGCTAGCGATTGAAAGTAAAAAATATGATTGGGTTGATGAAGATGGGCGAATTGGCGTTATTGTTGATTTTGATCACACCCCAACATCTTCGGATGCTAAAATGTTGTCAGAGAGTGTAGATTTCATTCATTCTCATACTTATCATCTAATTGACAGTATTGCAGGTTCAGTTCTTGTTGAGGACATCGTGGCTTTATCAAAGCTTCCTGGAGTAGTTATGGTCGAACTAGATGGTATTTTGGAAGTCGCTAATTCTGATGTTAAGGATGTCCATGGCGTTTGGGGAATTTATGAAGAGACTGGCTATGATGGTGCAGGTAGTGTCATTGCGATAATTGATACTGGCATTGATGACGAGCATTTAGGATTGGATGACCTAGATGACGATAATACTACTGACGATCCTAAAGTTATAGCTTTTTTTGACGCTATAAACAATGCTTCTGTCAGAGATGGAAGTACTGAACCGTACGATGGTAATGGGCACGGCTCACATTGCGCAGGTACCACAGCTGGAACAGGAGCTCCAACATATGAGCACACAGGAATGGCACCTCAAGCACAACTTGTTGGTGTCAAAGTTTTATCAGATTCGGGTTCAGGTTCTTTTTCCCAAGTTATGGATGGAATGGAATGGACTGTTGATAATAGACATGAATTCAACATTAGAATAGCAAGCATGAGCCTTGGTGGTTTTGGGGCAATTGAATGGACGCAAGATGAAGAAGAAAGTGTTAACAGAATGGCTAATGAGATGGTTCGTAATGGTATAGCTCTCTTCATAGCTGCTGGAAACAGTGCAATAAGTGCCCAGATAGGTACACCAGGTAGTGCTGAAGACGTAATTACTGTAGGCGCTCTTGACAAGGATACTGCAATTGCTATTTACTCTAGTCAAGGACCTACAGAAGAGGGAAGAATCAAGCCTAATATTGCGTTTGTGGGCTCCAGTGTAATGTCTGTTGAAGCAAATACAGTTAGCGGATATGAGCCATTGTCTGGAACAAGTATGGCAACTCCAGGTGCCGCTGGCGTTGCTGCTTTGATGTATCAAGCTAATCCAGACTTATCACCATTTGATGTTCGCAACATAATGCAAGAAACGTCAACTTATCGAGTTTGTCATTACATGGCCGCCAATGAAGCATGTCCTGAAGATGCAATACCAAAAAATCGTCAAAATAATGTATATGGCCATGGCCAAGTGGAAGCTTTGCCTGCAGTTTTAGAAGCAGCAAATAGAGTTTATAACTTTACAACTTCGGTAGAAGTAACTACTATTTCTCAGAGAATGGAAGATGACCGAATTCATATAGTACCTAACCAAAAAATTACTTTCAACATTAATGGAAGTGCAGATAAAATTCAGTGGCGAACATGGGATATGCGTGACAATTGGATGGATTTAGATAGCTTCAAATCAGGCGATAAAATGTTCGAGCTTGAATATGATTTGCTTGTCGATCGTCTCAAGTTTTTACCAGGCAATTCGATTGAAGGTAATCAAACTTTGATGGTTAGAGCTATTAAAGATACATCATCAAGTGCAAACCTTGTTGAGCATATACATATCATGACGGAAATGTCAATGCCTCAAAATATTCAAGAAACACCTTCGATTCCTTTTACCTTTGTCATACTAATTTCAGTGCTGGTTGCAGTCATAAGAAATAAAAGGGCATAATTCATATATATCGCCTTGACAGGGTTTAATCATGCAAGAATTCAATGTATCACTGGCAGATAAGCCAGGAGAGTTGGCTGAAGTAGCATCAGCTGTTGGAGAAAATGGAATTAATATTCTTGGTTGTGTAGGTATGGGTCGTTCGAGTGCTTCAGTAACAATGGTCACTGATGACGAAGAAGCTACTACTAAAGTTTTGAAAGATATGGGTAGAGACTTTGAAGCTAACGAATTATTATTGACAACACTTTCTAATGAACCGGGGGCGCTTGCAAAAATGGCAACTAAGTTGAGTGACGCAGGCATTAACATCATCTCATTTTATATTATGAAAATGGAAATGGATGCTGCAGATGTAGCATTAACAACTGACAATCCAGAGAAGACTAAAGAAATTTTAGGAATATAAGCTAAATGCGGGTTGATCTTCACGGTCTACCTCTTTCAGATGCTA
>JAPOKN010000049.1 GCA_029977605.1 Methanobacteriota archaeon | reverse complement strand
TTGGTGGGCCCGGCCGGATTTGAACCGACGACCGCCCGGTTATGAGCCGGGAGCTCCACCAGACTAAGCTACGGGCCCCGTGGCGCCGCTGATCGGATTCGAACCGATGACCGTCCGGTTAACAGCCGGATGCTCTGACCTGCTGAGCTACAGCGGCACGGAACTCTTCCACTAAACTATGGTTTAAAACTTCTGCTATGGACCAAGAATGTATTTATGGAGCCGTTAATACACCTAAGTGTCCCTAGTAATTATGGTCAGAACAAGGCTAACCACTGGCGGTTTTGCTGAACCTGTAGTTGCTGATACTGCGAAAAGTTTATCAAAAATGGGGCATCGCGTAATACTTCTAGCATGGGACCGAAATGCTAAGGGAGAAGAGACTGTAACCACTGATTGGGGCACTATCTGGAAGTACCAAGAAGAATGTTCATTGAATAATCCGTTATCTTTTGTAAGAAAACTACCCGGTTTTCTAAGATGGAGTACTTGGCAAATATTGGCTTTTCAAAAAATAGAAACTGATATAATTTTACATTACCATGATTTGGATACTTTGATTGGAGGTGTCTTTACATCTAAAATTGGGGAAATGCCTTTAGTTTACGATTGTCATGAAAATTACCCGGGGCTAGTCAAAGGCGCTATCTCATCTAGAGGTGCAACGCTTTTACACAAATTAGAAGCATTTCTTCTAAAATATTGTTCTGGAATTATGGCTGCTGGTCCTGCAGGGTACGTTAGACTAAATGATATGGTAAATATTGGCCCAAATGCCCCATTTAGTGCTGATGAGGATGAAGCATTTAAGGTTCTTAGTAAGCCTCAAAGTGAATTTTTGAATTCGAGAATAACGCGTGTGGGAAATGCAAAAAGATTAGATTCATATCCAATTAGTCGTATTGAGAAAAGAAAACGAGGTGAAAAATTTAGATTATTATATATTGGTGTTCTAGAGAAGCATCCTTCACGAGGTATCTTAGAAACGGCAATAACGGTTAGCAAAATGAAAGGAATTCAATTTGATATTGGAGGTTTTGGAACATTAGTACCTACTCTAAAAAAAGTCTGTGAAAAAATGGGAAATGTAAATTACATTGGCTCAATACATCCAGATAATGTTCCCTTGCAAACTATTGAATCTGATGCTGTTCTAATGGCATTAGATCCTAAGAATGATAACAATCGTATGAGCGCCCCAAATAAACTCTTTGAAGCGATGTCTGCAGGAGTTCCAATAATAACCTGCAAAGAATTACTGATGGGGCAGTTTGTAGAAAATGAAGAAATAGGATTAACATTCGAGTGGGGTAAATGGGATAGGCTTAAGGCTGCAATAATGAAATTAGTTTATGATAAAGAATTACATACAAAGATGGGTAAAAGAGGAAGAAAACTCGCTGAAAAGACTCACAACTGGGATAAATGTGAAGAGAGAATTGAGTCTTTGTATCGTTATGTAAAATTAAATCGAACTAATCTTCCTTGATAGCAACAGGCTCAATATCTACTTGTCTAATTAATTTGTAACCTTCAATAGATTCTAGATACGAAGAATTATTATTCAACTCCATATCAACAATATGTGCTGGAAAATTAGCACCGGAAAGTGTGTAGAGCCTTGGACGGCCTGCAAAACGAGGATTAATCTCTGAAACCTTATCGCCCATCAAATCTACTGAAAAAATACCAACTGGGTTCTTATCAATCATATTAACTGCATTTTTTGCAATGTTCACAACATTATCTAATTTAATCGTTTTAGCCATGCGAACATCACCAGTTACTCCTGTGGGCGATATAGCCTCATGAATGTAACCCAACCTTTCTAGCATTCCCATTCCGCAAAGATTAGAATTTCTATCGTAAATCAAAGTAACATTATAATTTCCTCCATCAAGGTATTCTTGAGCAATCCACGATGAGGAAAAACCTCTTTTTTTCCAGTATTCTATCCACATCCATCCAAATTTCGAGTCCGATACTATAAGGGACCCTTTGCCGCCGGCTCCAGTTTTTGGCCTTAGCCAAACAACTTTTTCAGAAGAAATTGCAAGTCTTAAATCTTCTTCATTAGACACCTCAAAAGTTTTTGGTGCCAAGTCTCCTATCTTTTGAGCGGTAAGTGACTTTGAAAGTAAAATTTCAACTGTTTCGTGTGAAGGCAAAAATAAGGGAGATTTTATTTGTTCTCTAATTTTACTGATGAATCCTACTTCAAAATCTGGATTAGGAATTACAAGATCTATATTCTCTTTAGTAATAATCTCGTTTAAGCGATTAATGTATTCCTCACTTCCAGCTCTAGGAGCTTGGAAAACTTTATTATAATATTTACAGCTTTTACTTACTAGAAAAAAATTGTCCTGGTCAGCTTCTGTTGCAAAAACATTAATTTTAGCCTGATTCAGACTAAAAGCTAAGTCCATTCCAATTGCACCTGCAGCTCCAGTCAGTAATACATTAGCCATCAATCTTAGGTAAATGCCTCATTATTTATAATCTAAGGCTCTTAGAAATTAAAATCTAGAACTTGAGTGTCGAATGTTTGCAAATTTACTGCAACTGCCCTACATGGATCTGGTTGAAAACCCATCATTTTTTGATAATCTGTCTGAGACTGCCATGTTCCTGGATTTATCATCAATACTCCATTATACTTTTCAACACCAAAAGAGTGTACATGCCCAGTAACAAAAATATCTGGAATGTCGTGAATTAACATATAATCTTGCTTTTCAGGAGCCAACGGAGTTTTAGCCCCATAAATAGGTGCTAAATGTCTCCTTTTGAGTAATTCTTTCATCATCCCCATTGGATTATCATATGATAAATCTCTCAAACTTACCAAGTCATCTAGTGATTTACCATGGTAGCACATCGTCTTCACGCCTGCCAAATCTAAAAGCACAGGATTAGCTGTGAATGTTAAATTATCTCCAAAATTCTTAACCACTTTATCTGGAAGAGGTAACTGAGGTTCCATTAATCTAACTGCGTCGTGATTTCCAGGCATAATTACAGTTTGAATTTCAGTTGGTATTCTATTAACTGATTTTGAGAGTTCTGCATATTGTTCCCAAACATCAGTGATTGAAAGATCCGCTTCTTGACCAGGATAAGAATCGATACCATCTACCGCATCTCCTGCAATGATCAAATAACCAGGATTTGGAATCCATTCCTTATGGTAATCAACGTCACCATTAAGCCAAGATATGAATTTATCCCATTCTTTTTCTTGAAATGTACCACTACCTAGATGAACATCTGAGATAAATAAAGCAATATGAGGCTCCTCGGCACGAGAAACTTCACGATATCTGCCCAAATGAGGTCTAACTATTGGCGAATTAACAAATAAAACATTTCCCTGTCTACTAAGCTTCCCTGAAACTCCGATAACTTCATCCATTATCAAATTAAGATTTTCCTCGCTTGACTCTTGAAGCATAACGTTGATTCTTCCACCTCTGTCTTCAAGAGTTACACGAGTTCTTCCGTTGTTGAAAGTTTGAATATCTGCAACCATTCCAATTATTTTATTTTCTTCATCTGGACTTAGGTTTGAAGTGTCCCTTATTGCATCGCGCATTGATGGATCTCTTCTTACTAATTTAGATAAATTTTTGAATCTATCATTGAACAATGAAACAAAGCTTTCCAATTTCCCATCTGACATGCTTTTCTGTATTTGTCTTTCGATAATTACTGGAGGAATGTCTGCAACTTTCTTTCTTTCAATTACTTTTGGAGGCTCAAGAACTTCCTCTTCTACCAAATCTGAAATACCAAGGAATAATTTGGGTTCAGTCAATGAAGTGACTGTTCTCTCAAGAAGGCCAATTCCTTCTGGGTGATTAGAAATGTGGCTTACTAACTCAGGAGAAGGCATCAACTTACGTTCTGAAAGCCATGCAATTACTTCTTTCTTATTAGCGGACAAGAATTATAGAAATAGGATATCAAATAAACCCTTTTGCTATCATTATAATGTATATCTAAAATGATTATATTTTATCAAAAAGGGAACGGAAAAAAAGAGTATAAAAAGCATTTTTTTTTACGTAACCTCCCGCAAGTTTATAGCGAGTTGGCTATATGGTAAGTTCCACTTATTGTGAATTTGATTAATATGGATAAGGAGTTAAACACGACCAAACGCAATGTTTTCGATAGACTTATACACGATGAAAGAATTTTTAAGAATCGTGAATCTCTTTCCACGTCATATGTTCCTTCTGAATTCCCACATCGATATGATGAAATAAATGAAGTTGCAAATATTTTAAAAACTGCTTTTTACGGATCAAGACCCTCCAATATTTTGATTTATGGCCAAACTGGAACTGGAAAAACAGCCATAGCTAAATTCATATGTAATCAGCTAAAAGAAAAAGCTAAAAATGAGAATGTGAAGATAAATACAGCTTATATCAATTGTAAACAAACAAACACCCCTTATGGAGTTTTAACAAACATCGGAAAAACCTACTCTGCTGAATGGGAAAAGCAAATACCAAGTGCTGGATGGAGAATCGATAAAGTTTATTCTTCATTAAAAGAAAAAGCCGATGAAAATGGAGGAATTGCAATCGTCATCTTAGATGAGATTGATACTCTTGTTTCTAAAAATGGTGATGAAATACTATATCATTTAACAGGCTTGAATTCTGATTTAGATAATTCGAAAATATCCATAATTGGTATTTCTAATGATGCTAAATTTACTTCATGGTTAGATCCTCGAGTTAAATCAAGACTCGGAGAAGAATCCCTTACTTTTTCGCCGTATAACGCCCCTCAAATAGAAGACATACTAATTCAGAGAGCAAGAACTGCTTTCAAAGAAAATACTGTCGATCCTATTGTAATGACATACTGTGCTAGTAAAGCTGCCCAAGAACACGGAGATGCTAGAAAGGCAATTGATTTACTCAGGATTGCTGCCGAATTGGCCGAAAGAGATGAAAGGGAAATTGTTACACTAGAGCACGTTAATAATGCACAGAACGTGATGGAAAAAGACCAGGTAAAAAGTATTGTTTTAACATTGCCAATACAGCACAAAGCTACATTAGCCAGTATAATTTTAAACCAAGGAAATAAAGATAATAGCCAACAAACAACTGGAGAAGTTTATGGCACTTACACTAAACTTTGTAATAGCTACAATTTAGATGAACTTTCTCAAAGGAGAATTGGACACATAATCTCTGAATTGGACATGCAAGGATTAATTAATGCAAAAATAGTCAATTTGGGAAGACATGGAAGAACTAAATATATTGATTTGGCTGTAGATAGAGAACAATTATTAGGAATAATACAACAAGATCATTTCTTGTCGGACTTAATTGAATCTATGACAAAACTTCAAATATTTACAAAGAGTATGCAATCAAGACTAATCTAAGACTTACTGGCAATTCCCTCATTCCAACCTTTTTCCCATCCTGCAGCAATTGCGCCCTGGAGTCCTGCATTTCTAGCTGCTTCTTTTGCTAGATTAAGAATTTTATCTCTCTCCTCTTTACTCTCCTGAGAATTTACTTGGATAGCGATCTCCTTCGCCGTGTTTGTTAACTCTTCGGCTTGTGACCATAATTCCGCTTTAGTTTCCTCAAATACTTTTTTAATATCTTCAGATGGAACTGAGATTGCTTTTTGATAACCTTTTTTCTTAGATTCGTTGTAGGCATCTACTTTCATTTCAGTACCTTTTGCCTTTTCTTTGCTGTATTTAGCCCATGACAAACCTCTAGTAATTCCTGGCACATATTTTTTTACAAACTCTGGAATCTCTGAACCAGAATCCTCTTCAGACATAATTATCCAGCAAGGGCACTGTAAAGAAACTTAACCTTAATCTCTGTAAGTGTCTGGAAAAAATAAAAGTAGAACTGTAATTATCTCAAGACGCCCGAGCATCATTAAAACTGATAAAACCAAAACTGTAGGATCACTAAAGCCATAGTAAGTTGATGAAGGTCCAATAGCACCAACTCCAGGACCAATATTAGCTAAGCATGATAATGAAATAGATATTCCATCTATTAGAGTTAGTGATGGTTCGAGATATAGCGTAACTAAAGATCCGAATAGAAATATTATTATGAAAATAAAAAAGAATACACCCACATTCCTGAATAATGACTCATCTAATACTTTCTTACCTATTCTCAGTTTGATTATTGCACGAGGGTGAATTACAAGTAATAATTCTCTCTTTAGTGCCTTGAACAAAAGCATAATTCTAACTGTTTTCATACCTCCTGTAGTTGATCCCGCACATCCTCCCATAAACATTATGAGAAGCAACACAAAAATGGACATTTTAGGCCATAAAGCATAATTTGTGGTGGTAAAACCGGTCCCTGTCAAAAGCGATACTGTTTGGAATATCGTATGGCTAAAGTTAGAATTAAAAGATCTATTTTCATTAAACTCTAAGACTAAATTTAGTAATATGAGACTTGAGCATGAAACAATGAGAAATAAGTATACCTTCAATTCTTCGTTATCTCTAACCAAAATGTAGACATTTCTTAGACGTGATTGAATTGATTTTGAATTATCCTTAATATGATTAAAAATATAATAAAGAATAACAAAGTTGACTCCAGATATTAGCATAAAAAATGTGACAATTATATCTACATATGCACTATCGTAAGAGCCAATTGAATCTATTTTTGGGGAAAAACCTCCCGTAGATACTGTCGAAAAAGAATTACATATAGAATCATACAACGGTAAGCCTGCAAAATACAATAACACTATTTCAGTTAACGTCAAGAAAAAGTATAAAGTCCAAAGAAGACGTGCAGTTTGTGCCATCTGAGGTTTAAGTCGTGTAATGCCTGTACCTGGCATTTCAGCTTGTAAAACCTGAATGCCTCCCCCAAATAACCTCGAAAATATGATAGTGGCAAGAACAATAATTCCCATACCTCCCAGCCATTGAGTTTGTGATCTCCAAAGTAATAAAGATTTAGGTGCATCGAAGTATCCTTCAGAATATTGCTCATTGTTTATTACTTGATTTTCATCAGTAATTTCTAGTATTGTAGC
>JAPOKN010000058.1 GCA_029977605.1 Methanobacteriota archaeon | reverse complement strand
CTATCTTTGAAAGTAGTAGCTACAGACATTGAATCAAAAACAGCGTCAACAGCCACACCAGCCAGAATTTCTTGCTCCTGAAGAGGAATTCCTAGCTTGTTATAGGTCTCAATCAATTCAGGATCAACTTCGTCTAGGCTTTTAGGAGCGTCATCTAAGTTCTTTGGTGCTGAGTAATAGCTTATTGATTGATAGTCAATTGGTGGATATTCAATATTTGCCCAATGTGGTTCTTTCATTTTCTTCCACATTGAAAAGGCTTTCAGCCTCCAATCAGTCAACCATTTTGGTTCTCCTTTCTTCTTTGATATAAATCTGATTGTATCTTCGTCTAAGCCAGGTGGTAATGTTTCAGACTCAATATCACTTACAAATCCATACTTATATTCTTGTTCAGAATATTCTTTTAGCATTTCAGTTTCGGAATCTTGTTTCAAAAGCTCATCTCCTCTATATTGGTTAATTTTAACAAATTTTGACTTTCATCTTTTACGCTCATTTCAGATAAATTAATATTTTGCAAAACATTATTGACAGCTTTGTTAATTTTCTGCCATGGTTTACCTACTGCGCAGCTAGGTTCGAAAGCGCACCCACAATCATCACTGGCACATTCAGTTAGTGCAATTGGTCCTTCCATTGCTTCAATTACTTCAGCAACAGAGATATCTGTAGGGCTTTTTGTTAAAGTGTACCCGCCTTGTGCACCACGTTGTGATTCTAGCAATCCTTCGTTTGAAAGCATTTTTAGTATCCTAGTAACAGTTGGCAAAGGAATTCCAGAAATTTCTGAAAGCTCTTTAGCCGTGTGCATTGCGTTCTCATCTTTTATGACCATATTAGTCAAAATTACAATTGAGTAATCTGTTAGCTTGTTTATTTTCATATCAGTGCGAATGTCCTCAGAGTATTTGGACCAAATTAGTCCTATATAAAAGTCACTTCCTAATGGCCATTAGAACATTAAATTTATATCCCTAGATGGTACGTTGATATTAGATAAGAATGTTGAGTGCTCCTAAAGCTTCAGATAGCCTTACCTTAGAGGAAGTAAAATCTCAAATTTATTCTAGAAATAATCCTACATTAACTCCAATAGATATCGAGATGCACGCATCTACAGTTCACAGAATACTAGAACTTAAGAAAAAACATAATGTGTTCATGCTCGGACACAATTACATGGAACCTCTAGTTTTTGGTTTGTCCACTGAAAAAGAGCAAGGGGATTCCTTGGCCCTAAGCATGAAAGCTGTTGAAACAGATTCGGATATTATTATCTTCAATGGAGTAAGATTTATGGCTGAAACAGCTAAAGTATTGAATCCAAACAAGACTATTCTAATTGCAGATAAAAATTCAGGTTGTTCATTAGCAGATGATTTCGGAGCAGAACAAGTTAGAGAATTAAAAGCTCAAAATCCTGGAGTTCCTGTAATGATTTACATCAATAGTTACGCAGACGCTAAAGCCGAATGTGATGTATGCTGTACTTCTGCAAATGCTGAAAAAATAGCAATGGAAATGCCTGGAGATGAGTTGATTTTTGTTCCTGATTTATTCTTTGCACAGAACCTTGAGAACGTTTTAGAAGGTAAGAAGAAAATCATCTATCCTGGAAAAAATAACGAAACTAAAGGCGCAGTATGTGAAGTTCACGAAAAGTTTTCATTACAAGACATTACAGCAATGAGAGAATCGTTTGGATTGATCAAAGGGCATCCGAATAGAATGCTTTATGTTCATTGGGAATGTAAACCAGAAGTTCTTCAAGAAGCGGATTACTATGGAAGTACTACTCAGATTAGAAATCATATTGCAGCTAGGGTCAAAGAAGGAACTTTAGAGAAAGCATATGTGGCTTCAGAATGTGAGTTAACCTCTAATTTAATGGAAGAGTTTCCAACTGTAGAGTTTGGAACTGCTTGTTCTGTAAGGTGTAATCATATGGCCAAAATTTCTTTAGATAAGATAAAGCCAATTTTAGAGGCTATAGATTCAGGTTCAGACTTATCAAAGTGGGAAGTAAATTTACCTAAAGAAATAATTTCTAAGGCAGCTAAACCTATTGAGAAAATGCTTTCATTTAGTTAAATCTGTATTTTCTAGCTACGAATGCTATTGCAGGAATAGCTATCATAAGTTCGAATCCAGGTAGGCCAAGTAAGCCCCCATCATCGCCTAATAATCCTGCAGCCTTCTGGAGATTCAAGGTAAGAAGTGGAGGAGTTCCAGTTCCATTAGTATTGTTTCCTCCCATTATTGTATGGTCAAAGGAGTTGTAGTCCATCAGTAGCTTAATTCCGTTACCTGACACTTCTTTCCAAGTGATAATAACAGATGTAACATCTGCACTTCCATTTGCCATACTAATAGTGTATTCGTTACCTTCACTCACAGAAGCTTTAGAGTTGTCAGCCATGTACATCTCATCACCCATTAGCATAATGTATCCTCCGTCAAGGTTAGTATCCCAGTTTACAGGCCAAGCTTCTGCAAATTCAATGGTTACAGTTGATCCGCTCCAGGAAGGAGCAAAAAAGAAATTATGTTTACCTACGATGTTCAATCCAGTATCATATGTTGAATTATCGTAATAAATTTTGATATCATCCCATCCCTCGTAAACTAGATTTATGCCAATAGTATCCCCAGCAATAAGCTCAACACTTGTTGCTAAATTGTGAGTTCTTTTTGTCAGTTCTACTCCGTCATCTTGACAATCACTATCATCATTACTGACTTCAGCACCGTTTACTTCAATTGAAATTGTCCAAACGCATGTATCATCTCCATTTTCTTGGGTTTGCCACCAAATGTCAAATGAATTAATTGATAGTGAAACATCGAATTCTACAGCCTCACTTGTCCAAGTTCCAACGTTTACAGGTTGTCTATCTGTTTTGGCTAGGCCAAATGTATTTGTATAATCAGCCATTACAGTTTTTTGAGCTTCAGGATCACTAGGAAGCTTAGTCTGTGGAGAGAGCATATCACCTTCTTCTTTCCAGTTGAATTTTAATTGTAAGTCAGGATTCTCATATTCAGGTTCTGCACTGACATTGCTTGATAGCATAAACATTGCAGCGATTGCCAATGCTGCGAAGACTAATATTTGTCTCATAGGAGATTATCACTTCGAGTTTTCTTTATTAAACTTTTCTTCTTAGAAAACTAGTAGCAAATAAGGCTGAAATTGCAGCAGTAATTTCAAAACCAGGTAATCCTAGAATACCCTCGTCTTCTGCAGCAGCACTTCCTTCAATTAAAATATCAGCCACATTAATTTGTATTTGAGGAGTTACAGAACCAACTCTTGCTAAAGAAAAAGAAATAACAGCCTGATCCAATTTAGCATATTCATCGTCAACATACCATGTAATTTTTGTAGATTTAATATCACTACCATTGAAATCGTAAGTAACTCCTTCCTCTATTTTTGGATAGCCTTTTCTCTGCTCACCATTGATTAAGTCTACACCGGCTAATGTTAATGTTAAAAAATTTCCAGTTATAGCTTCTTCTATGTCTGTATTCCATGTTTGAACAAAGTTAAAATTAATTTCCTGTCCATTAATTTGGCTATTTCCAAATTTTATTCCCGTTGAATCAAACATTACTCCACTATCTAATGAAGAGTTATCATAGTAAATTTCAATGTCTGAATAAGCCCAATATTCAATTTCAATTTCAAAAATAGTACCTTTTGCAGCAGATGAAACATTGAGGTCATTTGTATCGCCAGTCCATTGGCAAGGTTTAGACTCTGCACACTCATGCTGCATTCCAGAGTCCTCATCAGTATAATATGCAGAATCCACTCCATCTATGTTTAGTCTGATACGATATTGAACTTGAGCATCGTAATCATCGTTTTGTCCTTGATCCGATTCTCTCCACCACAAATTGAATTTTACGGGCCCGCTTAACCCAATATCAAACTCTATTCCACTTGCTGAGGTCCAAGTACCTACATCTTTCCATTCTCTTGTACGCAATTGATCCGCAGTTCCTGGAGTTGAAGTCCAAGATCTAGGTGGGTTATCTTTCACAGCTTCTCTAGAAATATCTCCCCAAGTTTCAGCAGAGATGCCTGAAGCTTCTTTCATATTAAGATGAACTGGTGCCATTCCTCCAGTTAGTTCTTCATTTGCGGTAGAATTAGGTACAAAAAAAATCATTGAGATCAATAAAATCGTAGCTATTATTGCAGTGATATTGTTTTTTTTCACACTTTCCCATAATACTGAATACTTAATAAGTTTCGGTGAATAATATAAAAGAGAGCCTTAGTGGATATTATGGCTCAATATTCGATATCTCTTGAAAGAATTAACAAATATCTTGATTTAACTGCAAAAGCAGTTGCCAAAGTTTCAATAATTGGAGACATAGGAACTGAAGTTCATGCCAAAGCTGAAGATATTTTGGGAATGGTCAATGCATATCATTCAGATGCTAAGTTTTTCTTAAGCGAAGGTAGAGGAGACGATGCTTTTGCAGCTGTTAATTATGCACATGGTTGGATAGATTGTGGAGTAAGATTAGGATATTTAGATGGGAAAGGAGATTGGCAGCTCTTTACACTAAGTGATTAATTTGCTCCAATTCGTATGGAGCCGTCTTTGTAATGAATGTGAATATTATTTCTCATATATTCAGCCAAATTAGATAGAGATTCATACACATCGTCTTCTTTCATTTTCAAAGCCTTTGCAGCTTTTTTTGTTGACCAAGGATTTTCAACGAAATCATACAATTTTAGATACTCATAAACTTTTTTGTCATTTGCATCCAAATCACTTAGTGCCATATTTATCTAATTATACAGGGTGTTTAAACTTAACTATTTTCTAAATATCTAATAACGTGACTCTCACTTTCACTTAGAGGATACATTTGGTCGCCTAATGTTTCTTTCCACAACCTGAAGAATG
>JAPOKN010000042.1 GCA_029977605.1 Methanobacteriota archaeon | reverse complement strand
TTGGGTATGGTTGGTCAAGTTACAGTTGGTAATGGAACAGATGATCCAATTCAACAAGCAATAGAAGACGAAGAAGTACCAAGTCTTGGTTTCGTATTCGGTTCATTGGTTTTGGTTGGCGCAGCTGGTCTACGCCGCAGAATCCACTAAACCTAAATAACAGGTTGGTACCCCTCTGTTATGACAGAGGGTATACCAGTGGTCAGAATGTATACTGACAGTAGTGGGCACACTAGATTTGCCAAGATGCAAATTCCCATAGAACCGAAAACAGGTTTAGGTTCTGTAGGTTTATTTTCATCTTTATTAGTGAACAAGAACTTAGGAGACAATTCGGGCGACGTCAAAACACAATTTGCAGTTACTCCGGTACCAGAAAATGTAGAAGGTGAAGGCCCCAAATTGGCTCATACGGCACCTAGAAGACAATTAGTACTTTCTTTGAGCGGTTGCTTGGAGTTCAAAAGTTGTGGAGTTGATTCAGATGATTCTGAGCACAAGGTTGTAATTCGTAGAGGAGATATTCTACTTGCAGAGGACTTAGAAGGCGAAGGTCATGTTTGGAGGTTCATTGAGGCTCAAGATGGTAGATTTTATCCCTGGGTTAGGTGCTATATCCACTTAGGAGAAGAATATGATCACTTTGCATCTCAATTAGTACCAACGGTTAAGCATTAGGTAAATACTTTTAATAAGAGAGTACCGGAAATTGAGTATGAGTGGCGCATATTCATCGCTAAAACGCTGGCAACTTTCAATGTTCGCCTTCTTTGCTTTTTTCCTTTTTATCTTTGCAGGTTTCTCTCCAGATTTAGGAAGAGAAATGAGTCAAAGGGAAGAGTTCTCTTATCCTGACAGCGATGTTTGGAAAGCATCCGACAGGGCAGAGGAAAGCATGCCAGAGGAATACTGGCTTATCTTCCAGATTGTAATGGGTAATTCATTAGACTCAGAAGATCACAATACTCTAAAAATGGATGTTTTTAGGGAGACTGTAGAGCGTAATGATAATCTCAGAGCAGATAATGTAACTAGTCAATATTTTGATATTAAATTTAACTGGCAAACTTCACAAAATGAATTATCATCTATTTGGGGGATTGCAGACACGGTTCGCTCCATAATGAACAATGAAACGCCATTAACATCTGCAATTGGTTACACAGGTCCTAACTTTGAAAGCGCAGATCAAGAACACCTAACTATTGTTTTAAATTCTCTTTTTAATTTTCAAGCCGATGATGGGTCGTTTCCGTACAGAAATATAGTTTCTCCAGATTTGTGTGTTTTGGGAGATGATGGCTGTGTCAAGCCAAAGGATGAGTTCGGTAATGCTACAGCTTTCATTGCTCAGTCAGGTACAGAGTGGAAATCTAAAGGGTTTTCAATGGTCGGTGAGGCCAATTCTTCAAGACTCTACGCAGATTATCCAAGGCAAAGGGGAGACTATGAGCATTTTGAATATTGGGAACAAAAGGTAGATGCATTTTATCTAGAAGACTTAGATTCTGATGAAGAAGTTAATTTTTATTCCTATCTAGCATTTGGATTGGAACTTGAAGATCAGATTAATTCAACAGCTCCACTTATTGGTCTTTCATTTTTCCTTATGGTTGCATTATTGTCTTTCTACTTTAGAAATGTTCTTGATGTTCTTGTAAGTGGTTTAGGTTTAGCTCTTGTCATGATATGTATGACTGCCAACTCATTTTGGCTTGGGTTCCCTCAGACTCAATTAGCCGCAATGCTACCGATTTTGATGCTTGCTTTGGGTGTGGATTTTGTTATTCACAGTCTTACAAGGTGGCGTAGATTAACTTTAGAGAACCCTATATTTTCTAGCCATCCTAGAGAAGCTAGTATACTAGGTGCATTTGCAGCAATTAAGTCCCTTCTTCCTGCGTTAGGTGTAGCTACAGTTACTACCGTAGTTGCATTTGGTACAGCTACTCTAAGCGAAATTCCAGACTTATTCGAATGGGGAATACTAGGCCCATTGGGAATTATTCAAGCTTATCTCATTATGGGCGTTTTTGTTCCGGTTCTTAGGAGTATAATTCCTCCTAAAGAATCAAGTTCTGAACCTTCTACCATGGGTCAATTTTTTAGCGTCAAAAAATTTTCTTCATTGATGGCAAGCAGATCAATGCCAATGTTAGTTATCTTCTTGATTATTAGCGTTGCATTATCACCATTAGTACTTGGTAATCCAGAGTCTAGATTTGATGTTAAAGATTACGCAGACAATGATTCTAGGTTCATTCAGACAGTCTCATTAGGTCAAGCAACCTTTACCGAAAACGGAGAACCGGGTTACTATCTAATTGAAGGAGAAAATCTCGCCAGCTATGAGACCGTAGTGCAGATTGACAATATGGAGCAAGATGTTGCCACATATAGCCCAAGTGCAACTTGGCTTGGTAGCATTCCCTATGTTGTACGTACTCAATCACTTTTAGCTCTTAATTTTCCTGGTACTGGTTATGTACCAGAAACAGTTGACCCTCAAACTGGTTTCCCAACATCCGATGATGAAATTTCTAAAGTTCTAAGTGATGTTTATAGAAATGGTACAGTTAATCTAGAAGGTACTTTTAGGATTTCACCGTCTGAAGCTAGAGAATTATATCTTATTGAAGATGGAAACGTAACTATGGCTAGGTCTTGGTTCCAGGTAGAAAGACCAGACGATATTTATGGTTCTATGATGGACTTAAAAGAAGATTTAGAAAAATCAGCTTCTGGCTTAGAAGAAATTGACGGAGTATCAGTTACAGTCGCAGGTTTAAGCTATGAAAGATATGTCTACATGCTAGAAATTACAGATAGTTTCCAAGAAAGCTTGGTAGTTGCGATTGTTCTAGCTTTCGTAATTGTACTTATTGTTCTCAGGGATGTAAGATTAAGTTTGATTACTATTCTTCCTGTAATTGCAATAACGCTGTGGCTCAGAGGAGGAATGGTATTATCTGATACTCCAGTAAATTTGGTCACTGTTCAGATATCTAGTTTGGCAATAGGCCTCGGCGTAGATTATGCAATTCATATGGTGCAAAGAGTACGTGAAGCAAGGTTTGAAAACCCATCAGGGTCTCAAGAGGACTGGATGGAAGAAAGTCTAGATGAAACAGGAAATAATGTTGCAATGTCTGCATTTACAGATTTCATAGGATTTATGGTTCTTGCACTATCCATAATGCCTCTGTTTGTAACATTTGGATTAATTATGGCAGTCATGATTTTCTTATCATTTGTAGCTGCAGTATTTATGCTTCCAGCATTACTATACCAGTTCGGTAACTTAGAATCAAGTAGTAATTAGAATCCACTTCGCTTGAATTTTTTATCTAATTCATCAGGAGTTATAGTCATAACAGTAGGTCTTCCATGAACACAAGCGTAAGGATTTGGAATAGATTCCATTTCTCTTATTACAAATTCCATTTGTGCCATTGATAATTTGTCGCCAGCTCTAAGTGCAGAATGGCAAGCTACAGTGTACATCATATGTTGATGTCTATCCTCTGCAGACTTCATTGAACCACTTTCAACAACATCATCAATAGCTTCTCTTATTCGATCTGGTTCAGATCCAGCTAATAATGCAGGAACGCTACGTATCATAAACGAAGAAGGACCAAACTTTTCGGCCTCAAACCCCATTTCATTTATTTCAGCTAGCCTCTTCTCGAAAGCATTTGTTTCACTTTTAGATAATTCTAAAGAAATTGGAGCCAACAAATTTTGACTTCCTATTCTCTTAAATCTCATTTGATCTTTTAATCGTTCATACATTACTCTTTCGTGAGCAGCATGAAAATCAATAATGAATACTCCATCTAAGCCTAACGCAACTATGTATTTATTTTCCACAAGTGCTAGTGGGCGCATTGTAGGCATATTTGTCTCTTGAACATCATTTTGGTGAAAATCAACTTCAAATTCTTGTTGGAAAGAATCAATATTATTTAATTGTCTTGGTTTTACCTTATCGTTAGCAGTTGCAATACTGGTGAATGTTTTAGTATCACTCAAATCCACGTGTGCAATTAATGCATGTTCAGCTAAGGTTTCATTAATTACAACTCTAATTTTTTTGCTAACAACTTCTTCTTTAGCTATTCTGACTATTGTTTTTGCAGGGTGTACATTTACATCGACATCATTTTTTGGAATTTCTATGAATAGAGCACCTAATGGAAAATGTCCGTCATGAAGTAAACTTCCGTAAGCGCCTTTAATTGAATAACAGATATTCCTAGCTTGAACTGGCCTTCCATTAATATGCAAGTAGAGTCCAGAAGTAGTTTTTCGTGATATTGCAGGTTTTGTCAAGAAACCTCTCAATTGGAAATCTTCACTATCTCCCTTAAATTCAATTAATTCTTTAGCAGCATCATTCCCCAAAAGAACACCAATTCTTGTTTTCAAATCAGATTCTGGAGCATCAACTATCTTTCTCTCTCCGTGTGTAAGTGTAAAAGAAACATCAGGTCTTCTGATAGCTTCTATAGTAACTATCTTCACAATATGTTGGAGTTCGGTAGATACTCTTTTTAGATATTTTGATCTCACGGGGGTATTGAAAAATAAATCGGCAACTTCGATTTTAGTTCCTTGAGGCGTTGCTAAATCCTCAATAACTAATTCATTTTCGCCTTCTATAGTTATTCGAGTTCCTATGTTGTCATCTTTTGTGCAGGTCGACATTCTCAATCTCGAGATTGAGGCTATTGAAGGCAAAGCTTCTCCACGAAATCCAGATGTATTGACATTTTGTAAATCATCAAATACTCTTATTTTTGATGTAGCGTGTTTTTTGAATGCATTTTCAGCATCTACTCTATCCATGCCTTTCCCATCGTCTCTGACAACAATCAAAGAAGTACCACCTTCCTCAATTCTAATCCAAATATTTTTAGCACCAGCATCTAGTGAATTTTCAACGAGTTCTTTAACAACAGATGCAGGCCTTTCAATTACTTCACCGGCAGCAATTTGGTTGATAGTGTGCTCATCTAAAATTTGGATTTCAGGCATTAATGTTAACTCCTAATTGTCCCCCCTCTAAAACACTTTTTTCACATTTATTGAATAGAGTTTAATTTTTTAAGACAGATGTTTATAGTATTTTATGGAAGAAGAAGATATGGTAATTGAAACGGAGGAAAAATCTACAGAGATTTTTAAACCAAGTGACAAGGGTTTCTTCTCTTTGTTGGGTGAATCTTTCAAGTTTTTTCTACTTCATTTGCCTGCTATTGCAACTATTGTGGTTCCATTCTTTTTAGTCGTTGAATTCTTGGTTCCTTTCTTGTCGAACTTTATTCCAGATCTAGCAGAAGGCCTAACAAATACATTTTTGGACGAAATCTTAAGTGATATTTTCAGGCTAATAATTGTAACGCTTATTGGATCAATAATAGCAGGAATAGCTTGGATTGCTACAATTAGAGTTATAGCTTCTTCCATAAAAGGTGAAAAGATTCCACCAATTCAAGCGGTTAAGGATGCATCTTCCATGCTCCCAATGTACGTTGTTACGGCAATTTTGTATTACTCAATTGTGGCGGTTGGATTTGTTCTTTTGTTTATTCCAGGAATTATTTTGTTCATTTATTTTGCCTTTTGGCAGTTTAGTTATGTTTTAAGAGGTAAAGGGGCATTTGAAGCCCTTAGCTACAGTAAAGATTTAGTTAGCGGAAATTTCGTTCGTGTTTCTCTTAACGTAGTTGGTATCTGGTTAGTAATGTACATTTTGAATAATTACGTTATAGGATTTATATCAAACAACATCGCGGCTTTAGTAGGTGAAGATGGTAGTGTTGCTTACATTTTAGTAAATGCTATTTTTACAGGATTGGGTAGAGTTTTTGAGGGGTTTTACATAATTTTCATGTTAACTCTTTTTAAAGATCTTGAAAAATCCTGAGTATTATTACCAATTTAAAAAGCCCCCTTCTCTAGAGTTTTATGAAGCACGTAGTTTCTATTTCAGATTTAAGCAAAAAGCAAATTTTATCAATTCTAAAACGTGCAAAAGAGTTGGTTCCTGTTGCAAAAGGTAAAAAGAAATCTAAGAGCCTTGATGGTAAAATTTTAGCCACATGTTTCTTTGAACCTTCTACTAGAACTCGTTTATCTTTTGAAACAGCTATGCAAAGGTTGGGAGGAACTTGTATTGGTTTTGCGGATCCTTCAGCTACATCTCATTTGAAGGGAGAAACATTAGTAGATGGAATTAGAATGGTTGCAGGATATGCAGACGCAGTATTATTGAGACACCCTCAGGAAGGTTCAGCACGTTTAGCTTCCGAAAATTCAGAAGTTCCATTAATTAATGGAGGAGATGGCGCAGGCCAACATCCAACGCAGACATTACTTGATTTATTCACAATTAATGAAGAAATGGGTAAAATGGAAGGGTTGAATGTAGGTATGCTGGGAGATTTACGATATGGAAGAACAGTACACTCACTTTCTCATGCTCTAGCTAAATTTAACAATAAATTAAGTTTTATTTCTCCAGATAGTCTTTCTATGCCAAGTTACGTAACTGATGATTTATCTTGTGATTGGTCTTCACATAATTCAATTGAAGACGTTCTAAATGATTTAGACATATTATACGTTACTAGAATTCAAAAAGAAAGATTCCCAGATTTAGAAGAATATAAAAAAGTGGCAAGTGCTTACATAATCGATTCAGATTTATTGAAAAACGCAAAATCAAGTATGAGAATACTACACCCTCTTCCTAGAGTTACAGAAATATCAACAGATGTTGATGATACGAAACATGCTGCTTATTTCCGTCAAGCTTTCAATGGAGTGCCAGTTAGAATGGCTCTTCTAGAACAATTAATTGGAGGCAAAAAATGAGTGATAACCTAATGAGAGTTCAGCCAATTAGAAATGGTACAGTTTTAGATCACATAAAGGCAGGTAGGGGTAGGAAAGTCTTAGATGCCTTAGACTTAATCGACAAGGGAACTACTATTACGCTTCTAATGCACGTTCCTAGTAAGAAAAATTCAAGTAAAGATGTAATAAAGATAGAAGACAGAGAACTAAGTGAATCAGAATCTCAAAAGCTGGCACTTTTATCTCCGGGAGCTCATGTAAATATTATTAGAAATTTTGTTGTAGCTGAGAAGAATGTAGCTGAATTACCGGAATCGATTTCAAATGTTGCTATTTGCTCTAACGATAATTGCATTAGTAATAACGAGCGTGGAGCAAAAACAAAATTCAATATAATTAATGGAAATCCATTAAGCATACAATGTGTTTACTGTGGCCGTAAAATTGCTCAAGATAATATAATATTTATCTAAAATCGGTCGTCCAGACTTCCGGACTTGATAGATGCTTGAATTTCTTTTGGGTCTTTACCTTCACAGCTAAGTCCCATAGATTTTGCAACTCCTAAAATTTCAGAAGTCATTGCTTTGATGTTTCCACCAGTTAATCCAGGTCCCTTTTGTTTAGCTACAGTAATTGCTTGATCAAGAGTCATATCGGCGGCAACTACTGAACCTGCCTCTCCAGATCCTTTTTCTATTCCTAATACTTGTTTAATCAAAGATGAAGCTGGAGGTGTTCCTATATCAATAGTGAATCCTTTTTTGTCATCTATTTTGATTTTAACTGGAACTTGCATACCAGCCATTTCTTTAGTTTTTGAATTTATTTCATCTACTACATCTTTTACATTAACGCCAGTTGGTCCTAACGATGGACCTAGTGGCGGTCCTGCAGATGCTTTACCTGCGTCTACTAGTGCTTCTATTGTTTCACCCATTAATTTGCCTCTTTTTCTAGAACTCTTACGTGATCTCCTCTAACAGTTATTGGAATAGGAACCATTGCTTCGAATAATTCCACAGTAACTTCTTCTTTAGCTTGATCAATACGTTGTACTCTTGCCTTTTCCCCTTTGAAAGGACCAGAAATAACTTCTACAATGTTTCCTTCTTCTATTCCTGTAACGGCAGGAGGAGGTGTTAAGTGCGGAGTTAATTCTTCAAGTGTCACAGTACCAAAAGTGTCAGGTTGCTTAGAGCGCCCATATCCAACTCCTTTATTCATAACCATACCGCGAGCATGTGTCAATCCCTTTAGATTGTCACGTAATGCTTCAGGACTATCGGTTTCTACGAATATAAAACCACGAAGTTTCGAAGGTGCTAAAATAGCATAAATTGGAGCTCCGCTTCTTCGTACTCTATCGGCTAGTCTCTCGCTAGCAGTTCTTTCATGTCCGATTTGTGATTTCATAGTGTAAATCTGTGTATCGGATGAAGGTTCATTCACCACTTCTTCAGTTTTTTCTTCTTCTTCAATGAATTTTGCCATATTTAAATTCCTAATAAATCTGCAACAATAGGTGGAGCCTTAAGCCATACATAATATACGACAAATCCAATAAATCCAACAATTGCTATTCCAATTCCAACAACCCATGAACTTTTAACAAATTCATCAGTAGTTGGTTTACGTGCTAATCTTAAAACTCGGCCGTATTGCCCTCTTCCGATCTTCTTGAAACGTTCTTCAAGTTTCTGTTGCGTTTTCCATACTTTGTTGATAAAGCTCATTTTGCTAATGTACGAAATCTATTCCGTATTTACTTTGCATTCCGTCATCTACTCCGTCGGGAGGTCCCAATATCTGAGAAGATTTGACACCAGTAACTACAAGCATCACACGAATTTGATGCTCGAGAGTAGAATCTATCGAAGCTCCCCAAATGATTCGAGCATCTTTATTAATCTTACTATGAACTTCTCTCACAACT
>JAPOKN010000039.1 GCA_029977605.1 Methanobacteriota archaeon | reverse complement strand
CTTTTGCTATAACAAATTAGCTTATATTTCATGTTATACAAGTTATGACGGTGGAGCTTCTTTCGAAGTTGGCGGTAACTTAGTAGGAATAGCAACAGCAAATGGAGGATTGCATGGGGCAATAACCAGCGCCCCAGATGGTACAGTTTACTTGCCACCTAGAGTAGCAACTCCATCTATTATTTTTTCTAAAGACAATGGCCTTACTTGGGAAGAAAGGACTATGGGACAAGATGTAGGAACACCAAACCCTCGTAAAAACGGAGAAGTTGCTACAGATACAGATTCCAATGCCTACAATGTATGGGTAGGCGAAGACCAGGGAGTTTACATGTCAAGAAGTATTGATTCAGGAGAGACCTGGGAACAAACCAGCATTAGGATAAGTCCAGTTGAAGTCATTTCAGCTACTTTTCCACATACTTCAGCAGGAGATCCAGGTAGAATTGCAATAGCTTACTTGGGAAGTGAAAATGCAAGTGCACTTGGACAACCAGACCTGGATGGAAATCCATGGAATGGAAATGCTCACTACACGCCTTCAAATGTTACGCATTATCTTTACGTGACTTACAGCCTTAATGCATTAGATGAAGATCCAATATTCCATACTCAACGAATATCGGCAGATCCAGTACAAGTGGGTAGTATTTGTCTAAACAGCGGCGATTGCCGAACTGATGATGGCGGATCTAATCGTAACTTATTAGATTTTAATGATTTACATATTGATTTGGAAGGAAGAGTTTACATCGGATTCGCAGATGGATGTACAGGAACTTGCGCTTCTGGAAATGAGACAACTCCTGCAAATTCTCGAGATAGATTAGGTTCAGTTTATTATTTAGCAAATGGCCCAAGTTTGTATGAATCAGTTGGTAACCTAACTCAATTAATTCAAGATTAATTTTTGGCCCACAGCATTAAATTAAACATACACAGTAAAGAAGAACATGCATTTCATGACATTGAGAAGGTTTGGGTTTGTGCCTCTTCTCCTTGGATTGGCTCTACTATTCGGCGGCGATTGTCAAAGTTTCGATGATATGGAGAACAGAAATGAATGTAGTGATGAACTTTCAGATGGAACTTTTACTCTAATAAAAATATTGCTAATTGACTTTTTTAAAATACCTAGAGAGGCCGTTCCTCCTCTAGGAATGATTCTTATTTTGTTTGGGTTGTTTTTAATTTTCTTAAAACCAATTAAAGAAAAATTATCGCCTGAAAAGGAAGGATGGGACAATCCGGATGAGGAAGCCTGAAGTTTTAAATTAAACAAAGTCTTCAGAGAAATATGAGCGAAGATTACAATCCTGATAAACTCACTAAAGCTGCCGAAGATGAGTGGCTTGAAATATGGACGGCTGGACCTGGAGATAAGCGGTCTAAGCTTCTTGATATTGGAACCAGTGCCCCAGACCTTGAGTTGCTTGATCATACTGGCACTCTTCGTCGATTATCTTCGTTCTGGTCAGATAGTCCAGCATTGTTGATGTTTTGGCGCCATTTCGGTTGCGGATGTGGAGTTGATCGTGCAGCAAGACTTAATGAAGAATACAAAGACTATCGATCTGCCGGAATTAATCCAGTTATTATTGGACAGGCCGAACCAGAAAGAGCTGCAGCATACATGGAAGAGCACAATATCGAATGTACCATTCTTTGTGATCCTGATTTTACAACTTATAACGCCTTTGGGCTTTCAAATTTTGGTATTGAACAGCTTCTTTACGACGCTCCAGAAGAAACATGGTGCCACTCAAAAGAGATTGGCTTAGATTTCCAAAAAGCTCGCCGTGCTATTAATCGTCCTCTTGTCGACAATCCGTGGTTGTCTCCAGGTGAGTTCCTTGTAGATAAATCTGGTAAAATTCGTGTTTCGTACACCTATCAGTACTGCGAAAACTTTCCAGATCCGAGAATCTTCTTGACCTCTGCTAAGATGCAATAAGTCACTTTAGTTTTTTGCAGATTTTCTTTTTTTCTTAACCAAGGAGCATTAATAAAAAAATAAATTGTAAGATAACCAAGACAAATCCCACTTTAACTGCTAAGGCTAGCCACCAGAGATGGTCTGAAATAAGTGCCAAATGCGGGTTTTTTTCTTTATCTTCCCTAAGATTATTTTCATATTCCATTCTTTCTTTTATAAGTCTATTTTGATGAAAGATTCTTTCTTCTTCAGCTCTTTTTGCCTGTTCTTTTCTAAGTTCGATGGCTTCTTTTCGAGCTCTTTCTTCCATTTCTTTTCTAAGTTCGATGGCTTCTTTTCTGTGCTTCTTTTCTTCAATTCTTTTTTTAAATTCCGCGATAATTTTAGCTTTTTGTTTTTCAGTACTATTCAAGTAAACGGTATATTTGTTTAGTAGTTTCTTAATTCTTTTTTTTCCAATTTTATTAGTTTCTTTCTCATAAGCTACAGTTAAAGCGCTTTCAATCTTATCAAAATCATTTGACTTTACCCACAAATCTATACGATTTAATCTAGAAACAGCTAGCGCCCTTTCTGTAGGTTTTTTATGACCAAGGGCTTCTAAAATAACATCGAGATTCTTCTCAGTAGACAGGCTCATTGAATTATAGATTTTTACCTTGTATAAATGATTTTTTATTCGTCATCATCATTCCAAATACTATTTTCAATAAGTTCAGGCCTTATTCTAATAAAATAATATGCAATTCCTCCAATTGCAAAAATTAGGCCGCCCACGAAGGCAACTTCACCAGTTGTAAAACCTTCTTCACCTCCAATTCCTGCACAGTCCATTTCAGTACATGCCCATGTTTCATTTCCATCAGAATTAATTTCGCATGTACAAGTGTTACAATCTTGATTCTTTACATCACCTTCAGCGCATTCGCCCTCAGTTTGTTCATTTGCTAAAGCTGCAGGACATCCATCATTAGCATCGAAAGGACAAACATCTACATCGTCTTTTGCTCCATCACTATCTGAATCATCGATACATCCATCTGCATCAGCATCATAACCGCTTGAATCTTCGTTAGGACAACCATCATCATCATCCGCAACTCCATCCCCATCAGTATCTGGTGCAGTTTCATTATCGGAAGAATTATTGTCTTCTCCATTGTCTTCAGTACTTTCATGAGCACAACCATCAGCATAGACTAAGACTCCAGATTCAGTACCTTCACAATCATCTAAAGGATCAGGAATTCCATCTCCGTCTTCATCAGGAGGAGCAGGAGGACTATCTCCAGCATACGCAACCTTAGCAGCATCTTGATCATCAGAACTTAGTGCATTAAATTGAGATTCGGTACAACCTCTTGGATATATTGGATCGCCATCAGGGTAGGTAGTATCTCCTGTATCTGCACACATATCCCATCCATTGCCTACATGGTCTCCATCATCATCAGGAGGTCCATTTTGTCCGCCTCCATCTCCGCCCCCTCCATCGGCATTAGAGTCTTCAGCAACTCCTCTGTAACAATTAATGAAATATGGGAATGCATTATTTGCATTAGGATCATCGCCTTCAACAGGCATTGTAGAGTGATAATGATAAATCCCATCAGGGAATTCAGGAGTTGCACTAAAAACACCATTACAAGCATCTAAATGCCCCCCATTATCACTACTGTAAACATAATCGTCAATTCCATTGTATCCTGTTTCCCCCTCTTTCAAAATATAGTTACTTTTCATTAGAGTAACTTCTCCATCAACGGAACCATAGGCTCCATATATGGGATACCCATCAAAGGCAAATCCAATAATTGGAGAATGAGTGCTACTATCTATTTTGCTAAAATCATAATCAGTCCATACAATTTCAGGTTCAACAACAGTAATAGATGCAGTCATAGAAGAATGATAAGCACATTTGTAATCATAAGTTCCAGCTTGAGTAAAAGTAAAAGACCAAGTTGCTCCTGAAGCCATATTTCCAGAATCAAAAGAAACAGGCCCACTAGTACTCGTTGCAGTATGTGCCATATTGTCATCATTAGTCCAGGCAATAGTATCCCCAACATTGATGGTTAAATCATCAGGATTAAATTTCATATCATCAGTAATAGAAACATCATGAAAATCATCAGATTCATCACCATGCCAGTGCATGCAATTTCCATCATAATGGTAGTGGTACCCACCAGGACCCATATGCGCCCCACAAAGACCCAATTCAATCTCTTGTCTATCTTCTACATATATTCCAATGTGGTTTGCTACAGCATCTCCCCCTGGGCCGTCTTCAGGCCCATAGAAAGGTACGCCATTCACGGCCGTAGCCACAGGCCCACGATCAGGAGCCATCTCACATCCGCTTGTAGAAACATTAGGGTCACAAGCTGTATCATTGGTTGGAACTAAAGGTAATTTCCAGGAAAAATCTTGTGGTTCTATACTGCCAGCCACACCACCTTCCATATCGTGATTACTGATTCCAGTAGACACAATAGTCATGTAAGTCCCATCAGTACTGAAACTAACACTACATTCATCTTCATCATCGCCGCTCAAATCTTGAACTATAATTCCTCCTCCAATACACATCCATACGCTGTCTAAGTAAGAAGGATATGAACAGCCATTATCAGCCACAGTCCAACCGTCTTGAGTTACAGTATCAGGGCACTCATCATTGGCATCTTCTACTCCATCCCCATCTCCATCTGCAGCAGATACCAAAGGCATAAGATTGATAGTAAAAGCCATCAACAATAGGAATGCAACTCCCAAAGATTTAGTTTCAGAACCAATTAATTTTGATAAATCAAATTTTCGATTAACCAAGATAATTCCAAAAATCAAACAAATTGCTAGATTAACAAGTATGATGTTTTCCAACATATATCAGATTTAAAATTCTACTATATAACTCAATGCCAAAGAAATTTGGTGCTCCCGCCGGGATTTGAACCCGGGTGCTCGGCTCGAGAAGCCGAAATGATGGGCCGGACTACACTACAGGAGCTTTTTCCAAATCACTCAGAATTTTTGTGAAGCCAAGTAGCAGTTTCTTTGATTGCTCTTCGGCTTGTATACTGAGGCGTCCACCCATGTTTCATTAATTCTTTAATATCTAAGCGCATGAATTTCACGTCACCTTTCCAACCTCGGCCTCCGTCTACGCCACCAGTGAATGAATATTCAACTTCATTTAATTTCATAGCCTTACAAACTTGATCGGCTAGAGTAATAACATCAATCGCATCTTTTGAGCCTACGTTAAGCGCAACCATTTCACCCTTTTCGCAAAGTTCCCCAGGTGCCATATTCAACATTCCAGAGATGCAGTCTTCAACATGGAAGTATGATTTTTTCTGTTTTCCATCTCCTAATATTTCTAAATTGTTATTGTCTTTCCTTAATTTATTCACAAAATCAAATGTTACTCCGTGATTACTTCTTGGACCAACACAATTTGCAAATCTATAGGATACGCCTCTGAAGCCATTTTCTTTACAATACTTTTCAATTAATTTTTCGGCATCTAATTTACTTGTTCCATATGCTGAAATTGGTTTTAGTTCTGCAGTTTCAGGAGTAGGAATCTTTTCTGCATCTCCATAAACGGTCGAAGTAGAGGTAAAAACAATATTTTCACATCCGGCTAATTTCATCGCATCAAGAACTCTCTTTGTTACATCTACATTCTGTTCCTGCATGACTTCAGGTTTAGTAATTCCTAATTGAACCTCAGGATTAGCCGCTAAATGGTATACAATTTTAGCACCTTCAAGGTATCCTGCAAAGTCTTCGTTAAGTAAATCAATATCGATCAAAGTAATATTTTCAATTGATTCTTCGAGAAATTCTAATTGGCCAGAAGAAAAGTTATCTAAAACCACAACTTCTTCATCTCTCTTTACTAAGCGATCAACAAGGTGCGATCCGATGAATCCAGCACCACCAGTTACAACAACTCTGCGCTTAGTATTTTGCTCAGCCATAGAAACCAATACTCCAGAGTCTAGCTCGGTGGGTTTAGTACTATCTGCATAATCAGACTTATCATCTGCAAAAGATCCAGCTAAAGAACCAAAGAAATCCCCAGTGGTTTTAGTTATGTTTTTACCAGTTTGTCCAACAGCCCCAAGAACAGTGCGGCTTGTATCTCCAGTAACCTTCAAAACAGTTCCACCAGCAGTTCCAAGTGCGCCTACACTGGCATTAATTGGAGCTCCAATGATGCCTTCTTTGTGTAAACCAAGGGTTTGGGAAACATCTCCAATTGTTTGTGAAACATCTTCCAACTTGATCTCTTCCCAATGTTGATACAGATAATAGATAACGAGACATAATCCAATGAACATTACAGTTACTGCAATTTGTAAAGGAGCTAAGATAGCTAAGATACCCAAACCATATACAACAGATGCAGACAGTATCAATGAGCCACTTATAGCTCCAATTGCAACTGCAGAAAGATTTCTATTCGGCGATAAACCAATTGCCCTTCCCAAAATAGTACCTCCGACAGCACCAGAACCTTGGAAAGGGAACATAACAAAAACAACAATACCGACGAAAGAAGCCCGTTCTAACCAAGGCAAATCTTTCAACATGGCTTTTCCCTTTATCTGAATACGGTTTATTCCACTTCCAATGAATGGTATTTTCTTCGCCAAGTCAAAGTTCCAAGTTAGGAAAACACCTACTGCAATATCAACAAAAGCAGTACAGATTGCAATTGCCCATGGATCCACACCTCCAGCAATTCCAAGAGGCACAACAGTACCTTTTCCAAATGGTGGAACAAAATAAACGAGCATTAACTGAGACAAAATGAGGAACTCTCTTTGTCCCATACTCAAAAACATAACTACAAAGAAAATTCCAGTCATGATGAAAGGAGATAAAAATTTGAAAAGCCCAAGCATTGCTCCAGGCCCTCCAATGGCATATATGAGAATTCCAAGACCTAATACAGCAATACAATCAAAGGCAATATTCCACCAGAAAGTAATGTCAATATCTTTAGAGTCAGAGTAAATGTATTCATAATTCAAATTTACAGATAAATTTCCAGAGTTTAATTTCTGGAAGCCTTTGCCTGTTACACTTCCTGGCTCCCATCCGCCATAGGTTGGAGCAGTTCCAGCAGCCAATCCTCCCATTTTGATTTCACTGCTGCCGAAGTAAAGGTGAGCTCCAGTAGCGTAATCGTTTTCTACATTACCTCCTACAACTACAACCACGTCTCCCAATTCAATAAACGTATGATCAAAAGTTGAAGTAAGAGGTACATCAAAATTATAATTAATTTTTGAATCGATAAGATAAAAATCATTAACCTCCAGATCTCTAAAGATAACGACATCCATTGAGCTTCTTTGGAAAATTCCATCAATTAAAGCAGACTGAGACCACTTAGTTCCTGTAATGTCAGTCTTATCAAATGTAACAGAAGTAAATGTAGAGCTTCTAACCAAAAAGGTATCCAAAGTACTCTTTTCAATTCTATTTGAGTCCATAGTTACATTGTTGAATAATACAGCATCAAAAGTTACATTCGACATCACAGATTTACTAAAAGTGACATCTGCGAAAGTTACTCTTTCAAAACTGCAATCTATAAAGAAAGAATCAGTAAAGGAATATTCTGAGAATAAAACATCGGTAAATTTTACATTGGTGAAAACTGCTGCGGTCAAGTCAGTATTATTGAAATGCACTCTTTGGAATTCTAATCCACTGGCAAAATTAATATTCATTTCACTATTATTTTCAGAGAGTACTGGAAACAGTGAGTCAGTAGTTCCAGGCTGTAGAATTTTGAAACTGTCACCAGGTGCAACCGCAGGATCTAAACCACTGGGGGGAATAGGATATAGTCCATCCTCAATATCTCCATAGTATCTAATATCGGTTAATTTTCCTTCTATTCTAATTTCATCTCCAGAAGAATATTCTAGATATTGTCTATTATTGAATACAGGATCAAAAGAAGCTTCTAAATCTTCAGGATTTTCAGTAATTGCATACCAAATTCCAGACTGTTCAACACCAACCAACTCTTGACCATAGCCAGAAAAGGTTACGCCAATTAGTCCAATGAAAATACCAGCTAACAAAATAGGCCTTGCATTCTTCCAAGAATTTTTTAGAGCTCCCACGAAAGCCCACAAAGTATCCATGACTGCATCAATTTCGTCTCTTTCTCTTTGACTTACAGTTAATTTACCTTTCTTTTTATTGTCTTGTAATTTGGTTTGTTTAGTAGAATTTTTCTTTGAAACGGCTTTCTTTGGTTGAGTTTTTTTTGTAGTAGTATTTTTTTTGGCAGGAGATTTCTTAGGCGTACTTTTCTTTGACGCCGTTTCTTTTTTCACAGATTTCTTTGCCATAATTTAGTAAGCCTTCGTAGCCTTATATTCCAGACTAATAAATAATATCGTTTGTTATCCGCCAGAAGCAACTAGAATAATTCTAATTGGCTTTTTAGGTAAAGCTATGACTAAGGGAATAGGTTTCATTTTCTCTTCATCAGTGACAACCAAGACACCGTCGGGATGTAATTTCAAATGATTAACAAGATCATTAGCAGTACTTCCTTCAGGCAAATCAATAGTTTCTATTTTGTCATCAATTGTAACTTGCCATTCCATATTAGTTCAGTTAGAGAGACCTCAAAATAGTTACCGTGAACATTAAGTTCTAACATATCTAGAGAATTATAGCCAAGGTCGCATAGCCCGGTATTGCGGTGGCCTCGAAAGCCACTGGGAGCAATCCCTCGGGAGTTCAAATCTCTCCCTTGGCGCCAGGAACCTTTTCGACGACGTGCAGTTTCGTATTCACGTCTATTTAAGCTCATATTGAACGATTAGAAGGGTGTCCAAAAAGGGGTGGGTAAAATTACATTAATTCTTTTGTTTCTCAATTTCCTTAAGCATATTATTGAATTCATCATTGTCTATTTGGCCATCTCTTTTCATTTCGTTTAATGCAGCCTTTTTTCTTTCATAAGTTATCTTCTCCATGATTTGATGTTTGATGGTGTCTTCTTTATAGCTATAATTTTCACTTTTAAGTGAAAAAAGGTAAACGGACAAAATAAGAACACTCAAAACAATTAAGATTATAAGATTTAAGGACACCATATCCATGCCATCTCTAAACTCCCCGATTATATATAATTTCCTAAAATTTGTAGACGCCCTACCCTACAATACAACGGGGTGCCCCCTCTACATCAAACGGGGGGTTAGATTTGGGAAACTGCATAGAATATTAATATCTCATATATTATCCAAACTATAGTTAAAAGT
>JAPOKN010000023.1 GCA_029977605.1 Methanobacteriota archaeon | reverse complement strand
TACTCCTTGGATTTATTTGGACATTAATAGAGGCAAGAATGAAACGGCCATAGAATTATTTTTAGATGAAGTTCAACAAAATAACAATATTAAGGCTTATTTCCAGACTGGAAAAACTCGAGAAAGAGATTTAGATGCTATTTTTGATATTGAGCAGACAGGCGGAATTGGACGAGCTTATCTAAGAACTCATAATATGACAAGACCTTCATTCAATGAAGTTTATTTCTCATCAGTTCCTAAAGATCTACGCGCAGATGTGATAGTTGGTAAAGAGATAGACATAATTTACAAAGCAGATCAAGGAATGGATTATATCTGGGTTAAGACTGCCAATAAAGATTATGGTTCTTGGAAATCAGCACAAGCAATAGTCCATGATGTTCCAGGTGAGTTCCATATGGGTATCAATCCAAATTTCGAATTTGACATGGATGAATCATTTGTCTTTCAAGGTTTTCCAGATTTATTTGTGACTACGAGTTCACAAGAAATTGACATTATGTTAATTGTTGATGAAGGTTATACTGGTGGACATTCAGGTACTTTCATTGATGTAAAGAATGTAGGCGATAATACTACAATGATATTGGATGGCGTAAATTATGTGATTGATTCACCTCAAGGTATTGATAGTGCTTACTTGAGGACAACAACTTCTCCAGCCACTCCACAATTTCATTTGGACTATATGGTTATACATGCAACGGACATAAAGCATGTTGAAATAGTTCCTAATCAATTATTTGGATTATATCCTGTGTTCGAAATGCTCAATAGTGAAGGAGGGCAATTGTCTTTTGCAATAGGTGGAGAGCTTACCTTAGGTCCAATTGAACTGAAAACATCAGCAGTTATGATGGATCTCAGAGTTAAAGAAGTCGGTGGATACAACATTCTCCCAACATGGCTAGGAATACAAAAGAATGGAATGGATACTGAGTTTGGTAATGATGAAAAGCATTACATTATGCCAGAGCCAGGTATGAGTCTTATTTCATCGATAGGAGCTACATTATGAATTCAGTAGAACAGCGTAAAGTAATAGCAAAGTTTGCAGTAATTATAGTAGCAGTTTTACTGATTTTGTTATGCTATTCATATTTTTTACCAAGGACCGAAGTTGAAATTGATACAGTATATCATAGTTCATATTCAGGTTTATTTGTTCAATCAAAAGTAAGTAATGCCGGCACTAAAGAAATTACGGATCTCAAAGTTAAGCTAGCAGTTTGGAATTCTACAGAGCTTCTTCAGAGTGAAACACATTATCCTGGAGTTTTAAGCCCTAAACAGTCTGTAAAATTGCCGGTTTTAATTTTTGACGGCCCTCATGCTGATTCTTATGAATTAATTATATCTATGGAATTCAATTCCGAAGAAGGTAAGCAAATTTTAAATTATAATTATAAAATTGCAGATTATGGTAATCTAGCTTGGCATGATCAGTATTTTAGTTTTTAGTGCAGGGCACTAATTATTTTATTCACATCCCTTTAGGTAATTCCGACTTAATCCCGGACTTAACCCCATGAGCAAACATATAATTTCAGCTTCAGAAATGGAGAGATACGGATATTGCCCTTTATCTTGGCATTTAGATTTAAAAGGAATCGATGCGGAAGGTGAAGAAGTAACATCTGGTGTAGAAAAACACAAAGAGATAGGTACTTCTTTAACAAATTTATTGGTAGAAGAAAAGAAATCTCGTGAGACTTCTTCGACACTTTTGACTGTTGTTGGAATGATAATGGCCGTTGTTACAATAGCTCTCTTCATACTTTGGATTTCTACTGACAGCTTACGTGTGAATTTAGGAGTTATACTTTTGATAATAGGAATAGGGTGGATGCTTGTAGCTTCTTTTTTCCTTTACAAGCTTTTAGTTTCCACAGAGAAAATTGATAAGCTAAGAGATGATTACAAGTTAGGTGAAGAAACAATTGAAACTCCAGATGGTTTAACAGATGATACGCCTATATTGAAATCAACAAAGTACAATCTAGCAGGCCGTCCAGATTTTATTATTAAGAAAGATGAAGATCGTATCCCTGTTGAAATTAAGACAGGCCGCCCACCAAAAGCTCCATTTTTTAGTCATGTTTTGCAAATAGGAGCATACTGCTTACTTACTGAAGAAACCTTTGGAAAAAAACCTCCGATGGGACATATAAGATATGGAATAGATAATTCTCCACATGAAGTTATTTGGGATGCAAAATTAAAAAACCTAGTAATTGATAAATTAGAAGAAATGAATGATATTCTTGCAGGAAAAATGGAAGCACATAGAAATCATAAGAGAGCCGGCAAGTGTAATAGTTGTTCGAGAAGAAAGAATTGCCCTGAACGTTTAGAATATAATTAAGAGGCATAAATACTTATATCGTCTTTCCAATTAAGGCACTCTACATGGTTCCTGTAAAAGTAGCTATCTCTGGTCAGCCAGGTACTGGTAAAACCAAAACTGTTCTGAGAATTGCTAAAATGGTTGAAGAAAAATTCAGTATAGGTGGATTTACTACACATCCTATAGAAGAAGATGGGGAGATAGTAGGTTACAATCTTAAAGATTTTATAACTCAAGAAGAAGAGTTATCAGCATCAGTAAGATGGGATGTTAAACCAAAAGTACCAGGAAGAAACCCGGAATCAACTCCTTTAGGAATCAGGCTTGATGCAGTTAATAGAATTGCTACAGCCTCAGTTCAGAAGGCAATTGAAGAGTCAGATTTGATTTTAGTAGATGAAGTAGGTAAATTAGTTTCAGAATCAAAGGAATTTAGTGCTGTCTTAAAAGAAGCATTAAAATGCGGAAAACCAATGTTAATAACCATGCATAAGCGATCTAGAAATCCATTACTTCAATCAATTAGAAAGCGAGATGATTTGAGAACTCTTGAAGTCACTCCAATTAATTCCGCAATTTTACCTTCAAAAGCAGTCAATATATTGAAAACTGGAATGGTTTGATCGAACATCGAGAAGGCAAAGCAAATTTTAAAGCAAATCTTTCAGGCAAAGACAAAGGCCCAGGAAAGAGAAAAGGTGTTTTCTATAATCCTTCAATGAAATTTAGCAGAGACTTGAATGTAGAATTCGCTAAAAAATTAAATTTCGATGGACTTTTTTTGGACGGTATGGCAGCTTCAGGGGTCAGAGGCATGCGACTTGCTTTAGAATGCAATTATAATGTAGAATTTTGTGACACCTCTAAATTAGCAGTAGATGCGATAAAGGATAATTTAAAATTAAATAATCTAAAATCTGAAGTATTTCATGATGATTTACAAAATTTGGTAAAGGAAAGGCAATACGATTGGATCGATGTTGATCCTTTTGGAACCCCAGCACCTTATCTTGAATCAATAATTGAAAATGTCAATGATGGAGGAATATTGGGAGTAGCTGCAACAGATACAGCCGTTCTCTGTGGAGCTAAACCATCAATTTGCTTTAAAAGATATGGAGCTTATTCAATGAAGAGAGTGGCTGCTAAGGAAGTGGGAATAAGGATATTATTGGGGAGGATTCAAACATTAGCTGCAAAGTATGACAGAGGTATTGAACCTATGCTATCTTACTCCGAAGGACATCATTTACGTGTATTTGTAAAAGTCATAGGTGCAAGGCCAATTTCTCTAAAATGGCTTAATCAAGATATGGTTGTTTTAGATGAAGAAGCTGCAGATTCTGCAGGACCAATATGGATGGAAAAAATAATAGATTCAGAATTGGTTCCAGAAAATTGTGAGGGGCAATTAGGTAAATTTTTTGATACCTTAAGAAAGGAAGCAGAAGGGCCACCCGGTTTATTTGATATAAATGATATGGCTAGGGCAGCCCAAATAGGGCAAACTCCTAAAAAATTAAAAATAGTAGAATGTTTACAAAAAGAAGGTTTTTTTGCAAGCATTAGTATTTTTTCTCCAATTGGAATTAAAACAAATGCACCCCACGAGATAAGAACAAGAGCAATTGAAAATGCCCAATCTTTATAATGACCCTTTTTGTCCGACAACCCTATGGAAGTTACAGTAGTAAACAAAACTAAAAACGAATTAGAGTTTGAGATTCATGGCGCAAGTGAGACATTACTTGGACCTCTAATGAACCATACTCTTGCTAATTCAAACGTTGAGTATGCTTCTTACTACATGGGCCACATAGTACTAGATGATCCTAAATTTTATGTCCGTACAAAGAAAGGTACGCCGAAAGCTTCAGTTCTGAAAGCAGTCGAAAAAATAATCGCAGACATAAAAGTCACAGCTAAAGCGATTTCAAAGTGAATGAGTTTAGTTAGTCAACATATAGTTGGCTCAGAGTCCTTTTTTTCTAAGACGTCAGGCATAGGTGGAAAGCTGAGGAAAAAGTCAGAAGATTTTAACGTTGAAGAAGTCGTTTCTATTCCTGGCAGGTCTCATTGGATCTGGATGCAAGAGAGTTCTAATGGAAAGCACCAAATAGTAAAAATTAAAGCTAATAATTGGGATACTCATGTTTTAGTAAAAGAGTTATCTCGTAAGCTGAATATAGGTCAGAAATCAATAGGATTTGCAGGAACTAAAGACAAGAGAGCAATAACCACTCAGCATTTCTCAGTAAAAACTTCAAGAGAAAATTTATCGGCTATCAATTTAGAAAACATTGAATTAGAATTCCTTCACAGTTCAATAAAGCCAATTCGTTTAGGGAACTTGGTCGGAAATAAATTTAAGATAAAGGTTACAAGTTCTTCCAATAATGATCATATTACTAATATTTTTTCAGAATTAGAAGGATTTTTTCCGAATTATTTTGGAATACAACGGTTTGGAGCTGTAAGACCTATAACCCATATAGTAGGCGAAAAGATAGTGCAGGGTGATTACGAGGGAGCAGTTCTTGATTATCTTACACTTGGTTCGCCCAATTTTGGAGGGCATGAGGGGCGTGAATATTTATCAGAGACTAAAGATTTCACAAAATCACTTGAAAAATTTCCGCCTCATATGTTATTTGAAAGACAATTATTGGGTCACTTATCTAGAAACAAGGGAGATTATACAGGTGCCATTCTTCAACTTCCTGAAAGTTTATCTAAGATGCTAGTTCATGGCTATCAAAGTTTAATTTTCAATAAAGTTCTTGATATGCGAATAAAGGAAGGCATGGACGCTTGCTTACCTCAAATTGGCGATTATGTTATGCCTGCAGACGGTTATGGTGGACCTGATCAAAGAGTTACAATTGAAGTTACAGAAAGAAATCAATCTAAATTATCGAAAAGGTGTCGTGAGGGGAAGGCTTGGGTAGCTGGATTATTGCCGGGTGCTAACAGTAATTTTTCAAAAGGACGGCAGGGAGAATTGGAAAAAGAAGTAATGAACGCTTTTGGAGTTGAATTTAAGGACTTTATAATTGATGAAATACCTGAACTATCATCGTATGGGATGTATAGGCCATTATTTCAAAAATATAATGATATTGAGGTAGACTACGATTTAGATAACCCTGTCTTTAGTTTCTGGCTGCACAAGGGTACTTATGCAACATCATTTCTAAGAGAAATTATGAAATCATCGGATGTGACAGTTTATTGAGCCGAGTCAAGTGTGTTATTTTTGATTGTGATGGTACTCTAGTAGATAGTGAACCTTTGACTAACAAAGTTATAGCTGAAATGGCTGGTGAGCTTGGAATAAAAATGACTTGGGAAGAAGCAACTAAGTTATGGGGAGGTAAGACAATAGATGCTGTCGTTTATGGGATGAAAGAACTGTCCGGAAATGATTTGCCTGATGAGTGGGTTCCTAGGTTAGTTCAAAAGGTTTCTGAAGCTTACAAGTATGACTTGGTACCTATGGATGGAATATCTGAAGTTTTAGATTCTCTGAAATTAGCGAAATGTGTAGCATCAAATGGAAGGCCAGGTCATGTGGAAAATTCGTTAAAACTAACTGGTCTCTACAAATATTTTGAGGGAAGAGTTTACACCGCTTCTGAGGTTGCAAATCCGAAACCTGATCCCGCACTTTTCTTATATGCGGCAGATAAAATGGGTTTTTCAAAAGATGAATGTGTAGTTATCGAAGATAGTATCACTGGAGTTACAGCCTCAGTTAGAGCCGGAATACGAGTATTGGGTCTAGTAAAAATGAGTTCAAAAGAGGAATTGATTGAAGCTGGGGCCGAACCTTTTACAAACATGCGTGAATTACCTAAATTATTAGGTTTGTAATGAAATCAAGTGTAAAATTATCTTCTATTTTAGTAGTGGGTCTATTGGTTGGAGCACTTCTTAACCAAATGTTGTATGATGCTGATCTAGATGGAATTCCTAATGCTGAAGATGCCTTTCCAAGGGATTCTAGTGAATGGAATGATAATGATTCAGATGGAATAGGCGATAATTCAGATATTGATGATGATAATGATGGTTTTAATGATTCAGAAGATTTTTTTCCTTTTGATCCTCAAGAAAGTGCAGATAATGATTTGGATGGTATAGGTGATAATTTAGATCCTGATGATGATAATGATGGTTTTAATGATTCAGAAGATTTAGATCCGTACAATGACCTAGCATTAAAATTTAGTTTTAAGAGTGTTGAGTTGATTGACAAACAAAATAATCGGCAAACTGCCCCATTTCTTTTTTTCTTATATGAGGATAATGAACAATTGAAGCGTTTTGATAATGCAGGAAATCCATGGCAGGTTCCTTGGCAAGAAAGTTTTAACCTGACAGCAGAATTTGAATATAATATTCCTGACAATCAAACATTTCATGAGTTTAGAGTAGTTGCTTATTTTTTGAAATTCCGTAATTCAGAGGAATTAGATATTAGCAGTTCAAATTCAAGTTACAGTGAAACAATTACTTTTGATTTAGAAAGTAAGACTTGGAATAATTCAAATGGCACTCTAGATGGGAGTTTGGATGATTCAAATGACTCGGACGATGCATCTTTAATTTTAGAAATAGAGGTTTTTAATTTTGGTTACCTTAAGTCATTCAAATGGACATTTCAGATGGCAGAATATCAATTTAGCTATACTTTTGATCCTGCTAGGTATTCGTATTATGTAAGTCAAACACATGAAATAAGAGATTACAAAGATTATCTTAATTTTGTTACAACTAGTGATTCTGAATTGATTGAAATAGCAGGCATATTGAATAACATGTCTTCTAATGAAAATTTTTCACCTCTGAACAAAATCAACTTTTTCCTTAGTTTTACTCAGTCACTAAAATATTCTGAAGATAATGTAACTGCTGGAGTTGGTGAATATCCAAGATACCCTATAGAAACTTTAATTGATCAAACAGGAGATTGTGAAGACACTTCAGCACTTTTAATCTCATTAGTTGAAATTTTAGAATATAATGCCTCCATAATATTAATACCCGAAGCATGGGATGGGTATGGACACGCAGCAGTAGGGATTGATGTAACTGGGGCGGAAGGAGTGCACTATGTACTTAATGAAGGCGAATCCGATGAAATTAGCTATTATTACGCAGAAACCACAGCACCGGGGTGGAGGTTAGGTGAAATGCCAGATTTAGATTCTAGTAGTGCATATATTTATGAGGCAAAATGAGCGATTCTGAGATTGATCAAGAATATTTAGTAAAAGTTGACGACGAAGTCTATGGACCAATTCCTGAAAAAAGATTGGTAGATGATTTAGGTAAAGGCGAATTATCAAAGGATGCAAGATTTTGGGACGGTGAAGATTGGTTGCCTATAGGTTTTTTGTTAGAGAATAATCTTTGGAATGAAGATGAGTGGGGTGAACTAAAAGAAGTAGTTGCAGAAGGTCCTCCTCTTCCAGCTAGCTTGGCTTGGGAAGATGTAAAAGTAAAGGGTAGATGGCTAATGATTTATGGGGATCATCTAGTAGTTGAAGGTGGCGGATTCCGGAAAGAAGAGATAGCCTCCATTTTAACAGGAGAACCACGAGAAGGTGGAATTCCTATAGTTAAAATATTAAATGTAAGTATAACAGCTTCCGATAATTACTCGAAGATAGAAATTAGTAGTTTTCATAAAATGTATGAAGTATATACTTTGGTATGTAACTTAAGTACTTCAGATACTGATGCTTTAGTTAAAGAATTGAAAAATTCAGAAGTTAGAATTAGCTTTTCTTAAAAGTGAGGTTCTATTTTTTGCATGACTGCATCTTTTGGCATAGCTCCGACTAATCGGTCTACTAATTGTCCATTTTTGAAAATCATCATTGTTGGGATGGACATTATTCCATGAGCGGATGAAGTATTTGGATTTTCATCAGTATTCATTTTTGCAATAACTATATTTTGATTTTCAGAAGCTATTTCTTCTAGAACAGGACCTAAAGCTTTGCAAGGGCCACACCAAGGTGCCCAAAAATCAACCAATACTAGTTCATTATCACTAATAGTTTTTTCAAAATCTGTGTCAGTTACTTGAATTGTACTCATTTTTTTTCCTGTAGTAAATTAAAATAATGTTACTACAAATTTTACATGAGAGGGCTAGTTATAGCCTTTTTGATACTCTTAATTGTCCGCAACTTACAAATAGAGTGCAAGATAATCAATATTTCATAAGAGGCAATCACATGAAAATAGGAATATTTTATGGTTCAAGCACAGGCAATACTGAAACTGCTGCAGAGTTGATTTCAGAGCATTTCAGTGAGCATGACTGTTCAGTCCAAGACGTTAGTTCAATAGAACCAGATGATTTGCTAGGATATGATTTTCTGATTCTTGGCATTTCAACATGGTATGTTGGTGAAGCTCAAGATGATTGGATAGATCTTTTGGAAGATATGGACGGTATGGATTTCAACGGTGTAAAGTTTGCAATCTTTGGTCAAGGCGATCAATTAGGTTATCCAGATACTTTCCAAGATGGAATGGGTATGGTTTACGAAAAGATGATTGCTGGCGGAGGTGTAGCTTTGGGTTTCACATCCACGGAGGGATATGATTATGATGAATCTAAGGGAGAGATAGATGGGCAGTGGTGCGGTTTATCACTAGATGAAGATAATCAAGGCGAAATGACAGACGAAAGAATTGAAAATTGGTGCAAAGCTCTTCACGCTGAACTCTAGTTATAAATTAAACTAAAAAACGGCGATTTGCCATCCTTTATCGACTACTTGGCTTATTCTTTTAGCGGCTGACGAGATTGTAAATTTATAGTCACCCATAGATGAAGTTAGTCCTCTTTCATTTAATGATGTTCCGCATAGAAAAATAGCACCGCCGAGTTCATGTACAACCCCAATTGAGGTCTGTATCTCCTTTCTATATTCTTCTTTTCCTTCTTTTAGCCATTCAACGCCTTCGCCCTGTAGCATTAATGCTACGTTACGAGCATCACCAGTTTGGTATTCGGCCATTCTCACAGCCTCTAATGCTCTTTTATGGTCATTCTCACCACTTACGATTATGTAAAGTATTCCTTTAGAGCTCATTAATTCTGAATAATAATCTTGGAAGCAGTATCTCTGTCTAGTGAAAAATTCCCTTGATCAGTTTCCACATTGTAAATGTTGTCTTGTCTTTCCTTAAGCATTAATTTGTTTCCTGGCCTTACGCCTTGTTCACTTAGTATTTTTGATAATTCTTTGTCCTCGAAAATTAATTTGACAGTCCCCATCTTTCCTTCATTAAAATTACTTAATGGCAAATATCTAGGTTCATTGTCCTCTTCAATATTTATTTTGTGACAGAAAAGCTCAGACTCTTTTTTTGGGTCAATTCCTAAAAAAGTAGTAAGCTTATGTTCCACATCTCTTGTTAAAACGTGTTCCATTCTACAAGCTACTTCCGCAGCTTCATTGCCTTCGACCCCTAGTATTTCAGTTAAAAAACGTTCAAGTATATTGAATCGATGTTCAATAACATCTGCTACATGCTGTCCTTGCTTTGTTAAATGCACGCCGTGGTAAGCCTCATAATCTACAAGTCCTAAATCGCCAAGGCGTTGAATCATTTCAGTGACAGTAGCTGGTTTTAGATCAGTTTTTATGGCAAGGTCAGAAGTCCTTACTCTTTTTTCATCCGCAGCTAATTCATTAATATTTTTAATCATCATTTCGGCACTTTCAGAAAGTGCATCCATACTTGCCATATCCAACTAAAAAGTCATAGATATAAAAGATATACTTTTAATTTTTTAGGGCAGCCTAAATTATATATACTCCTATTTTTTAGGATGACCTAAATTAGGGCAACCTAAAACTCAAAGAAGGCAAAAAATGATTAAAAAAACAAATGCATTTGCGCTCGCTATGCTGTTCGTATTCACTGGTTTTACCGGTTGTATAGGTAGTGATGATGAAGTTACTGAAAAAGAAAAATTTATTATCGCTTATGAGGTTAAAGAAGATTATGAAAATCCTGATGAGAATCCGCAAATAATGGCAGATTATTTAGCTAAAGAACTTGATATGGATGTAGAATTATATCCTATAACATCAGAAGGCGCAATAATTGAGGCACTCCGATTTGGAAATGCTCACATTGCATTCATGGATGGAGCTGCTGCATGGGTTGGTTGGCAACAATACGGACTAGAAGCTATTGCAGCTGACCAGAAGAGCGATGGTCGTACTTTTTATAATGCTCATGCGGTCGTATTGAAAGATTCTGAAATGGCTGAAGCTTATTTGGATGATGATGAATCTACGGATCCGTTTGCATTGTTAGAAGGAAAGACTTCTTGCCATACAGGATGGCTAAAATCTGCAGGTATGTTGTTGCCTATGGGTTTCTTGATTGGAAATGGATATGCAGATGTTGTCGGCGATCAAAATGATATTGAATCTTTGAGAAACACAGTTTATAATTTTTTCAATGAAAATTCAAGTATTCCTGAATCTGGAACTACATATTCTAGCTATTCTGGTGCTCTGAAATGCTTATCAGAAGGTGTAGGCGATGTAGCATTTGCTAAAGATTCTACGGTTGCCGGTTACTGTGGTAATGAAAATTCTACAGATAATGAAGAATGGTGTCTTCCAGAAGAGGATTACGTTTTGTTACCATCATATGGTTCAGCACCCTCACATCCAGTAATGTATAATCCAGAGTATATGGATGCTGCAACTCAAAATAAAGTTCAAGATGCTCTTATTGGTATGAATGATTCTACCGAAGGTAGAGTAATATTAGAAAACATACTAGGAACACCAGGAATAACGGCGACAGATGCCCAAGCACACCTTAACTCTTATGGAAGCTTAATCGAAGACATTCCTGGAATAAAAACCTATTTTAACGACAAATTCGACATTTTCGAATCTGAAAGTTAAGCTGAAAATGGCGCTATTTCCTCGCCGCAATATGTCCAAGCTAGTAAGCGAGGAATTTCACACATTGCTTAATGAGCAAACACCTAAGAGTTCCTATGATGTAGTGGTAAATAGTGCGTCCAATACGGAGGACTCTAGTGGAACATGAGTAGCGTAATTAATGTTGAGAATTTAAAGATAGGTTATTCTTCGTCTTCAATTCTTGCTATTGTAGATAATTTGCAAATAAATAAAGGAGAAATCGTTTCCATTATTGGCGAATCTGGAATAGGTAAAACGACTCTTTTGAGAAATTTTGCAAAACTATTGTCTCCAATCGATGGAAAGCTATTGATATTTGATTCACAATTGAAACCAGAAAGAGGAAAATTAGGATATATTCCGCAAAAGCTTGGCCTAATAACACACGAAACAGTTTATTTTAATGTGTTAGAAGGAGCTATTTGTCACGAATCTTTACTAAGATCAATTACAGGTTTTCATGAAGAAAAAGTTATCAATAAGGTAGAAGACTCAATCAAATTAATGAATTTATCTGATAAGATTGATGAGCCAATCAAATATCTTTCAGGTGGGCAGCAAAGACGGGTTGCAATTGCTAGAACCATGGCGCAAGGTGCTAAGCTCATTTTAGCTGATGAGTTCTTAAGTGAACTTGATGATAAAACTGCTAATAATGTCTGGAACATAATGAGTGAATATGTAAGATCAAATGATATTACATTAGTAATAGTAGAACATAATGTTGAACGAGCAAAATTAGCAGATCGTTGTTTTGAATTAGTAAGAAATCAAGATAGTGATTTTTCAGTTCTTTTAGAGGTAGACAAATGAATTTAGATAGGGAAAAATTCTTGAAAAGAAAAAAATATCCAATCTTTTTAGCATTTATTATTTTAACAACATTTTATGTCTTTTCTGACTTAGTAGATGGAGATTGGAATAGTTTAGAAAATAGTCTGGATAATTTGTCTGTGTTTTTTTATGAATCTCTTTGGCCGCCTAATTGGAAAGTCTTAGAGGCGAGATCATACCCTGTTTGTGACAGAGGTTGGGATATCCTTTGTTCACCAGCTTATATTGGAATTGTTGAAACATTGAAAATTGCTTTTGTTTCTACAGGTTTAGGATTTATCATAAGTTTGCCGCTTGCTTCATTTGCTTCAAGAAATTTATACAGAGACTCAATAGCAATACCTTTCAGGTTCTTACTATCTAGCATGAGAACTTTGCCTAGCCTTATTTGGGCAATATTTTTTGTCATTTTAATTGGCTTAGGTCCAGTTTCTGGAGTAATGGCAATGACATTTTACACAATTGGTTATTTGGGTAAATTACAATATGAAACGATAGAGGGTATTTCAAAAGATCCTCTAGATGCAGCCAGAGCAATGGGATTGAGTAATTCTGAAATTATAATGAGAGTTGTTATACCAGAATCTGCTAATAATTTAATTTCACAGTTACTGTTTATGTTTGAGTATAATGTCAGGCACGGATCGGTAATAGGAATTGTTGGAGCTGGTGGGATTGGTTATTATATTTCTACATATCTTAAATTCTTACAATATGATAAAGTCATGGCATTATTGATTGTACTTTTCTTCGTAGTTGTCTTAATTGATATATTGTCTATTAAAGCACGTTCTTATTTTATAGAAGATGTTAACTTAAAATATCCAAGTTTTTTTAAGTCAATTTTAAGGTTTAAATAATATGAATTACAAAAAGTTAGGAATCGGAATTCTTTCAGTCCTTTTGGTCTCCGGAAGTGTATGGTATTTTATGATTAGCTCATATGAGGAAGACTTAGGTACCAATAATGAGTTCTATGTTGTAGATTTATCAAGTAACTTAACCTCAGAGAGAAATAATTCATTGTTTGATATTTCTTTCTCAAAATCAGATGAATCTTTAGAGTGGTCTAAACTAACCATTAGTATAGATAACGGAACTGAGCGAATGGATTGCTCTAAAGGCAATTTCACATCAAATGACATTGGTAAGTCTAAAGTTAATCCTAAATTGAGTTCCGATGGGATGACTTTTTCTGTGATGATTGATGCAACCTCTGAGGAGAATTTTACTTATCTTGATTTGCCAAATCTTCTTGAAGGAAATACGTCAAACTTCGTTTTAAGATTTTCAAAGACAGATATTTTTTTGTCAGATAATGTAACAGGAACAATTATCGAGGGGAAAAACTTTGAAGAAGTATCATTAGTTCCAGATCAAGATTTTACAGAAGATAGTAGTGAAAGATTAGATTGGTACGACTATAAAATTAGTACCCATAGAATAGAACCCGAAGATAAAATATACGTAATTAATAACGGTGGACAATTTTTTAAAATTAAATTTTTAAGTTATTACAATGATAATGATGACCCGCGTCATATTTCATTTCTTGTTGCAGCATTAGAAGGTTCAGACTTTCCTGCACTTTCTAATCCATTACTAGTTAGTCCTGCAAAATGTACCATAATTGAATCTTCATCAAATCCCGACTTTTGGGAGCAGGACGAGCAAATAATGATTTATGAAAATGATTTTGATATTTGTTCAGACGCTTGTACTATCAAAATATTTATTACGTATGAGAATATTTCGGTCAAGGGTACACAACAAATAAATTTATTGTAGTTATTGATTATTTGCGGCATCTGGAGATTGAGGAGTGATAAATATTTGGTCTTCATTTGGGTTTATTATTGGTAATATCATGTTTGAAGTTGAAGTTAGTACATGTATTGGACAGGCATTACCGCAAAGTGGAGCTAAGTAATCTTCACCAGAGTCCGTCAAAACTAATCTTATTCCATGTCCCGCTGGAATGGTAGCGTCTATGGCTTGGAATTCCATCATCATCATTACTCTATCGTTTGGTAGTACAGTTTGCGGTTCGGAGCCGCCTGCGTGGTAGCGAATATCCATTGTAGCATGACCTAGTCTCATGCCAGTGCTTGCATCTTGCATTTCAGCAAAAATTTGTCCCCCGTCAAAAAAAGCAATTGTATCGAGGTGAAGTCTGACAAGTCCTGATATATGAGTAATATCAGTTTCTGAAATAGCAGGACAGTCTAGAGTAATACTCTGCTGAGTCACTCCTCCAACCACCGAAAGTCCAGTTACAAAAGCTCCTGAATTCTGACAATCTGCTAACGAGATAGTTTTCTTTTCATTATTTTTGGGAGGCCATGTATTTTCAACTCTCCATTGACCATCATTGCTCTGTACTTGAACATTTAAATTTGGTTTTGGTCCTATTCCTTTAAGATAATATTCAAACCATTCAAATAAATCTTGAGCCCAGTCCCATCTAGTCATATTGTGTATAGCTTCAGCCCCATATCCCGTTTCTTGAGCATTGTGTTTCGTCCATTGGTCAGGATAATTATGTTCCCATTGTCCAAGCATTCCTTTCACATCAAAACCGGCTTCTTCATATCGTTGATACCAAGGAGTTCCGTCAGGACTACTGAATACTTGGTGGGGATCAACATTCCAGTCTTGCATTCCTTGAATCCAGTAAACAGATCCTTTCCAATTTTGAAATGCTTTATCAATGTGAGATCTTTCGCTATAGTAATTTTCCATGTATGGGTCTAGTTCACCAGCTCCGTATGTTACAGGTCCAGCAAATAGTCCTTCTAATATGTCGGGACACACATTGTCCAAATCATCTGCATTGTAGTCAACAGTACTTGAAAAATAATTCATGTGCATTACTTGTGATCGAGCTTCAGCACTTCCGTTTTTGTAAAGTAAAGGATGTAATGCAGTAGTACCGCTTATTGGCACAATAGTTTTTAGATATTCACTACCTAATGCAGCAGCTTCCCACTGTGTAGCACCTTCGTACGACTTACCATATAGTCCCACATGTCCATTACTCCATTCTTGACTGCCTAGCCACTCAACTGCACTATGAATGCCTAAACCTTCACCTGCTCCTCTGTAGTCAAAGCATCCCGTTGATAGCTCAGTTCCAAATACAGCTACTTGTGCAAATGCATATCCATGCGGTACAAAGTTTTCGTAAATAAATTCACCTCTGCCTGCGCTTACTATGCCTGTATGTCCAGATTCATCACCAGGTTGGCCATAAGAAAAATATGGACTAATTATCGCTATTACAGGTACCTTTTCACCAGCCTGAGTATTACTAGGTAACCAGTATGAGAGATGTACATCAGCCTCCGCAGGTCCACTTTCCCAAACATCACTAGTATCAACAGTAAAAGTGGCCTCCTGAACATCTAATGCATAATGTGGACCCGACTCTAGAACTCTTGAAAAAGTGTGAGTCATATCCCATTCGAGACTATGTCTATTCTTTAGATCGGGATAATATTCTTCATCTAATGAATTATCCATACATCCTGTAAATGATGTGGCTATCACCATAATCATGCACAGAATACTTTTGTTCATAATCTTGAAAAACCAGTGATATAAATGAGTATTCTTTATTTTTTAATTTAGGGCGGCCGAAAGCAACCTTTAATGAGCCACTCTATCTGATTAAATTACCAAGCATGGCTATTTCTGAAAGATTAGAGACTATAGATGAAATCGTAGAAAAATATTGCGTTTCTAGTAGTCCATTAAAGAGCAAAATTTACGTCTCGTTAGGATATTTATTTGTTATGTTTGCAATTATAGGAATTTGGGTTCCTGGTTGGCCAACTGTATCCTGGGCAGTACCTGCTGCCTTTCTTTTTTCTTTATCTAATGAAACTCTTTTCCGTTGGTCCCTATCAAATCAGTATTTTGGCAAAGCTATGTTTGAATACTATGCAACAGGAAAGACACTACCAGGTCATGTAAAATACATAATTGCTTTTTTCATGTTCCTAATGTCTAGTTTCTCAGCTTACTTCGTATGGCTTGTATCTACTAAAGGAGATGGAATTCTAACAGATCCTTCATCTTGGAATGGAGCAGACCCTGGTTTTGGTTCAGGAACTATTATTTTTGTAGGATTAATTGGTATTTGGTATGTTTTGTCCCAAGTTAAATCAAGATAATTTGTGTTAATGGTATAAACCCGCTACCTATAGCAAAATAATGACAGGCAGTAAGAGAAAACATAGGCATGGCATTTATCGCCTATATGCACCAATTTACGACAGATTCATGGCACCTTCTTTTGCAGACGGTCATTCAAAAATGTATAATTCTCTTGGACTTAAAAAAGGAGATAATCTTTTGGAAGTCGGAGTTGGAACCGGAATATCCTTAACTCATGTTCCAAAAGATATCAAAGTAGAAGCAATAGATTACAGTGAACCAATGTTGGTTAAAGCACGTAAAAGACAAGACAAAGGGGATTTTGTTGCAGATATTAATTTTCAGCAAATGGATGCACACGTTTTAGAGTTTGATACCAATAAATTCGATCATTGTGTAGTTGCACATACTCTTGCAGTAGTAGCTGAACCTGAAGTAGTTCTCAAAGAAATTGTTAGAGTTACTAAGCCTTCTGGTCTGATAGCAATAGTTAATCATTACAAAGATAAGAAAGGAATAATAGGCACTCTTTGGAATCCATTTAGAAAGCGTTTAGGCCTCGGTAAACATGTTGATTTCAAAGATATAATCACCAAATGTGGACTGGAAATTTTAAGCGAAGAGCGAGTTAATAGTTTCACAACCCATACAAAAATGATTGTATGTAAAAATCCTTAACTAAATTTTTGTTTTATCCAGTTTAAAGTATCTCTAACAGAGTCTTCTAGAGCCATAGGATTCCATCCTAGAACATCTTTAGCTTTACTTGAGTCGTAATTAGTTATCTTTCCCATGTACTCTTTCACAGTCTCAGATGAAACAGCAGGAGTATATCCGAACCAGGATTTCGTTGTCTCATATCTAGCAAATAATCTTACTTGCCACATGGGAGCAATTTTAGTTGGTACCTTAATTTCAGGATCAACATTCTTGATAATGTCCATCAATTCAAATCCGTCTAAGCACTGTGTACAAAGAATATGTCTACCTTCGGCATTTTTACTTTCATAAGCTAGAATGTGGGCCAAAGCTACATCTCTTACATCTACATACCCAAAGGTTTGTGGAGGTAATCGAGGCAATTCATTTTTTAGTATTTTATCAAACAAGAAAGTACTCGGAGTATGTCTATGGAAATATGGACCAATAACAGCAGTAGGGTTCATTACAATCATATCCAAATCCATTTCTTTTGAAAAATCCCACGCTCTTCTTTCAGCTTCAGTTTTAGCATAAGAGTAAGGATGTTTGGATTTTGAATTCCAATCTTTCTCAGTCAGAGCTTTTCCATTAGGTCCGCTTCTTCCAACTGCAGCTGTACTGGATGTAAAGATTATTTTCTTTACACCTGCATTGTATGCAGCTTTCAAAACATTTATTCCTCCAATGATAGATGGATTAATGATTTCTTCTTCTGGATTTTTTGCCCAGCTTTTGTAAACTGCAGCTACTTGGAAAACACCATCAATATTATCCATCGCAGGTTCTATTGTTTCAGGGTGCATCAAATTTAGGCTTACAATATCAACATCAAACTCGGATAGATTTTTAGTTAATTCCTTATTTTCTTTATCTCTAACGCTAGCTCTGACATTATACCCTCTTTCAACAAGTAATTTAGTTAATACATATCCAACGTGTCCATTTGCCCCAGTTACAAGAACATTTTTTCCGTTCATACTAGATGAATAATTTTTCCCTGTAATATTTTAATTCTTCAATTGATTCTATAATGTCCTCTAAGGCCCTGTGATTCTCAGCTTTTGAAGGGATATTCCTATCTATATTAGGATACCATCTATTGGCCAATTCCTTTATAGAAGAAACATCGACAACCCTATAGTGGAATCTGTTTTCTAAATCGTTCATTTGAGCATCTAAAAATCTCCTGTCAGTTCCAATTGAGTTACCGCAAACAGGCGGTTTATTTTTGGCTTTTATATGTTTATTAATAAATTCTAAAGTTTCAATTTCAGCATCTCTTATTGTTAATGAGCTTTTTTTAACTTCATCAATTAGCCCTGATTTGGTATGCATATCCCTAACATAGGTATTCATTTTATTCAACTCATCATCAGATGCGTTTATCACTAAATCAGGTCCTTTGGCAATTATATTCAGTTCAGAATCCGTTATTATCGTAGCAATTTCAATTATTTTATGAATTTGTGGATTTAGTCCTGTCATTTCTAAATCAATCCAAACTAATTCTTTTGCCATATCTACCGATTAGAGGCCTGATAAATAGGATTTGTAGCGATAAAGTACTATAGCCCTTTCTAATGGTAAAAATAATGGCATTTTTCAATCCTGAAAAATTTACGAATGAAGCTGTAGAAAAACTAAAGAATGAACTATCAGAGAAAGCAATTATTGCAGCATCGGGTGGAGTCGATTCTACAGTTGCAGCAGTTTTAGCTGCAAAGGCAGTCAAAGATAATCTTCTCGCAGTTTATGT
>JAPOKN010000020.1 GCA_029977605.1 Methanobacteriota archaeon | reverse complement strand
TAATCCGTTACCATTGGTTAATCCGTTACCGTTTGTTAATCCGTTACCATTGGTTAATCCGTTACCATTGGTTAATCCGTTACCGTTTGTTAATCCGTTACCATTGGTTAATCCATTGCCATCTTTCAGGCCTTTGTCTATTTTTTCTTTCATTTGTCTCACCTTTAGAAAGTTACTTGCCATACAAGAAAGACTATATAATAATAGTTGCCAAAAAACGTGCTTAAAATATGCAGTGCAAATTTATTATTTTTTACTCTTATTAGTACTCTTTTTCGAAGATTTTTTTGCGGTTTTTTTCTTATCTTCTTTTTTTGTTTCAGGCTTTGTGCCTTCATAGTGTTCTAAAAACTCAATATCAGTTACATCGGTATGCTTTCTTATTGCAGCAACAACTCTATATTTTGCCTGGAACCAGTTAATATCAAATTTGGTCCTCTCAGGTAGATTAATTGATGCTACTCCTTTCTTAACATTAATATTAAAATCTTCATCTGAAGGATATTCTGCGTTAAACAGAGCTTTTATTTTCTCATCTACTTTTTTAATCGTAGACTTAACAGTGTATTTGAAAACAAGTTCTTTTCCTGCAAGTCCAGGATTGAAATCAACTCTGACTCTTGATCCATAAACGTTAGCAAGTATTCCTACTTTTCCTTCAATATTAATTTCTTCTCCAACAAATCCCTTTGCATTAGGACATAATCTTCTAAATTTTGAAACAGACATTGTCTCTATAAGTTTAGTGTCTCTAGGTCCATATGCGTCTTCTGGAGATATTGTTACTTCAGTTGTTTTTCCTACTTTCGCCTTTTTCAAGTCATTTTCAAGGCCAGGAACTAATCTCCCATCCCCAACAACTACAGTAATTGGAGCATACACTCTATTTTCCACAACAGAGTCTTCCTTTTTTGCTACCTTTTCTAAAGTAGTATCGAATAAAACGCCATCAGTTCGTCCTTCGTAATCTAAAGTTATAATGTCACCATCTTTCAAGGCCATATTTCCGTCTAAAAGGCAGAGTATTAAGCGCTTATGTTGGAAAGTAAGACTTCTTAATGGCCATTATGATTACAAAACTGATGAAGACAAAACCGGCACGTTCTATGGTTTTGCCAAGAATGGTTGTTACAGGACCTGGCGTATTAGAGCAAATTCCAGCAGTAATTGCAGAATTGGATATTCCAGAGCGTGGCTTGATAGTTTGTGACACTAATACTTTGGATATTGCAGGAAACAAAGTAATAGAATATTTGGAGGCTGGCGGTCATCCGATGGAAAAGGTGGAGATAAAGGGAGCAAACATTGAGGAGCTGGAAAGGGTAGAGGCTTATTCAGATAAGATAGATTTCTTGGTTGGTTTGGGAGGGGGACGTCCAATAGATATAGCAAAGCAAGCAGGTTTCAATAATAACATTCCTTTCATATCTATTCCAACTGCCGCTTCACACGATGGTTTTGGATCAGCTAGAGCCTCAATACGAAGAGATGGCCGTAAAACATCTATGCAAGCAATTCCACCAATTGCTGTAGTTGCAGATACAGAAATAATATCAAAAGCTCCAAAAAGATTGCTTGGAGCTGGTGTAGGCGATATAATCAGTAATCAAACGGCAGTTTTAGATTGGAGATTAGCAGGTCAAAAGGCAGACTACAGCGAATATGCTGCGGCATTATCTGAAATGGCTGCAGAGCTAGTTGAAAATGGTATTGAAAAAGTTGCTAGTGGTAAGGAGGAAGGTGTTCGATTAGTAGTTAAAGCGTTAATTTCTAGTGGAGTGGCAATGTCTATAGCAGGTACCTCTAGACCTGCTAGTGGAGGAGAACATAAGTTTTCTCATTGGCTTGATTCTAATTGCAGTAATCCGGCATTGCACGGAGAACAATGTGGTCTTGGTTCGATAGTTACGATGTACTTGCATGGAGGAGATTGGAAAAGAATAAAAGATACTCTAAGTGCAGTTAATGCACCAATCAACTCTAAAGAGTTAGGAATGGATGATGGTATAATTTTAGAAGCGTTAATTAAATCTAAAGAAATAAGACCTCAACGAATTACAATCCTAGATAAATCAACTCAAAAACAAATAGAAGAAGCAGCTTTAGCTACTGGAGTTATTGGATAATCTTTCTTCAATTTCAGTTGAAATCCATAAAACTATTATCGTAATAAAAATAACAGGCGTACTAATGTGAAAGCCTTGAGTAAACCATTCAGGTATTGCACTTCCAGTTTTGAGACTCCAGTATGACCAGGCAACTATTGCTTCTCCAGCTATTATTGAAATTATGCAACTATTAGCTCTTACTCTTTTCCAATATAGAACGGCTACAGTCGTAGGGAATAGAACAGCTAAGCCAGTAAAGGCTTGTGATACAATATCAAAAATAGTATCTGGAGGATCGTAAGCTAGTATTAGACCAATTATCGCTAGTATAATGATTAATATTCTTCCTATTTGTTTTTCGTTTTCTTTTTTAATATTTGTGACAGCAGGCAAGCCATCTTTAGTAATTATTGATGACATTGCAAGAATTTGAGAATCGGCAGTTGACATGAACGCAGCAATTGCCCCGACGCAAACAATAGCTCCTGCCCAAAGTGGTGCGTATTCTGTTAATACCAATGGAAGTATATTGTCAGATTCAGTTCTAGTCAGTACTCTATCAAAATCAACAATGTTTCCATAAACTCCGATAATCACAGGAAATAGGAAAAGTATTGGAACCACCGTTGGGTATAACCAAGCCGCAGTACGTATGGCTTTATCATCTTCAGCAATATAAAATCTAGAAAAAAGTTGAGGAAACATAGGTACAGTTATTGGCCACAAGATAGTGTAGGAAAAGATAATTTGCCATGTGAAGTTACCTTCTCTAATAAATTTTTCAGGCTTGCTATCCCATAATGATTGTCCAGCCTCACTAAATCCTCCAATGTCTTCGTGTATAAAGAATCCAAGAACAAACATTATCAAAATGGTAAACATCAAAATTCCTTGAAAAACATCTGTCATCGCAGAAGATTTCATTCCTCCTAAAATGAGATAAGTTATCATTACACACGTCAAGAGAAATGCACCGGTAAAGTAGGGAATCTCTCCTCCAGATAAAGTTTCCAATAGTATTCCAGCCCCCATAGGCTGCGTTGCAAGGTAAGGCAATGTGAACACTACTAGAACAATACCATATAACCATCCTAAATGTTTTGATTTTGTTTCACCTGCAATCAAAGCAGGAGGAGTCATGTACCCTTTTTCTTTTCCTAATTTATAGATAGGAATTCCAAGTAGGAGTATTGATAAGCCAACAAGTGATGTACCCATGGCCATAATTCCATAGAATCCCCAACCAGCTCGGTAACTGGCGCCAGCAAATCCCAGGAAAAAGAAAGCTGAAAAATTTGTAGCAGCTAGTGTACAGAATAAGACCCAAGGATTTATTTTACGGGACGCTACAAAATAATCTTCAGCACTGTCTTCACCACTGCGTCCGTATATTCCAATAGCTATTGAAATACAAAGATACAATGAAAGAATTAATAAAATTGTGACTAAATCACTCATCTAAATTCCACTCCTTCGAGAACTTCCATAGTGAATAAGCCAAAGCAAACTGAACAACTATAAGATATATAATCCAAACAGGAATCCAATCAGAAACTCTAGTATCAGAATTCCAGTTCCAAAAATCTATGCTCAATACAATTAAAGTTATGAATATTATGGACCAAAATCTATTATTCTTCGACTGTGGGAACCAGAATGGTAAAAGCTCCCAGGTCTTTTGGTTCAAGTCTCTAATCTTTCAATAAGTTCAGCCTTGGTGCCTGATACTGGTAAGTCTTTTTCTTTCAATAATTCTTTTAATTCAGCAACTTTCATAGACGAATAATCTATTTTATCATCACTTTCAATAGGTGATTCGTCACCTTTATCATCTTCTACAGAGACTTCTTCAATTTCTTCTTCATCGTTAGAAGTTAAGATTTTTTCGAGTTCCTCCTCATCAGGTGGAACTTCCATAAGACTTGCAGGATTCATAACGTTAATTTTTGAAATTTCGACCCTTTTGGTAGGATAAGTAGTTTTCAAAGTTGCAGCAGCTTCTTTGCTAAGATCGCCTGAATAAATTTTCTTTAAAGCCTCAGATAATGATAACTTTGTTAAACTTTTTTCTATTGTTTCGTGAGCTAAAGCTCTCAAAACTTTTTCTTGCGATTTTTTAATTCTTTTGTCTACCATAATAATTGGTTTGATACGAATTTGAACGTCGTCATCCAATTTTAAAACAAAGTTACAGTCAATACGACTATTCCTACGTCTTGTTAATGCTCTTTTGTAATCTGAGGTTAGTCTGTGTCCATCAAACGAGGTAAAGGCATTATTTCCTCTAGTTTCATTGACTCTAAATTTTATCATAAAATTTTTCTGAGTGTAGTCTCCAGTTAATTTTTCTAATGGTACTTCGGCTACTCTTCCGTTTACAAATTCTGGATTGTCAGCAGGCGTATGTGCCATTATAGTGTAGTTGAACATAGATGGTGCATGTAAGCGGTACCATACTTTGCTCTTCCACTTGTCTTTAACTTTGGTTCGTGTGACTTTTGCCAATGTTTCTCCGCTTGAACTATAAGTTCAGGCTGCGACGACTGGACAGGGTTAAATATACGTTGCGTTGGCAGTATATCATCATGTTTGATAAAATATTGCTGCCAGTAGACCCTTCGAAGCGACTTAAGCCTGCAAGAGAATATGCAATAGCTTTATCTAAAAAATTAGAGGTTCCTTTAGTTGCAGCATTCATAGCTAATCCTAAGAAAGCAGGAACTGGTACAGCCTCGTTAGATACAAGAGATGGCTTTGCCGCTCTTGGAAAAAGGCAGCTTGATCAAATTATAGAATCAAATAAATCTATTAAAATTAAGCCAATTGTAATGAAGGGTAAAAGACATAGAGTTTTAGCAAACTTGGTAGACGAAGGTATTGCAGATACCTTGATTTTAGGTCCCTTCAGATCATACTTGTCCCGAATGTTTACAGGCTCAGAAGTTGAGAGAATATTAGAATATGAATCCTCACATGCTTTTGTTGTCAGAGAGCCGCACCCTCTTCCGGGACCTGGTTCTCCGGCATTAGTAGTAATAGACGGCATTAACTTTTCAGATAAGGCTATATCCTCTATCGAAGAATTTGCAAGAAAATTCGGTTGTGATATTGAACTTCTATACCTAGGTAGGAAGAGAATAAACACAGATTTTATGGATACAACAGTAGTTACCTTGAGAGAAAAGTTAGGCGAAAAGTTTCACATTACTTCTACTATAATACCACATACTTTTTTTAAATCAAGGAAGGCAATTACCAATTCAGTAGTAGAATCAGAGGGAGCAAGGATAGTAGTTTTACCTTTAATAAATCACTTGGTAAGTGAATTTTTATTGCATCAAGTAGTACTAGATGCTTCAGTTCCGGTGTGTGTCATAAGATGAGTAACGACGATGATTTCCAAGATATGCTAAACAACCTAGACATTGTTGTAGAGTCGATGGAGGAAGGCCACACAATTATAACTCCAAGAGTTGACCATGAGAGCAGAGGTAAAACATTACTAGAGCTTCAAAAAGAATTATTAGATCCAGATGCAAGGCAGCATGCGCTTTACAGGTTGTATCTTAATCCTACTTTTAGGAAGTTAATTGCTGGTTTTGCAATTGTTTCATTTATACATATTTTACTATTATTTTTTGCAACTACGCTATCAACTCCAGGTAGAAATGTTTTTACATTATTTCTTTTGATAATTTATTTGTGGGTTTCTGAGACATTTCCTTTACCAGTTACAGCCCTAATGGCTGGCGTAGCATTGGTTCTTCTTGGTGAAGATAGAGATTTGGCATTTGCCTCATATGCTGCAGATTCAGTTTTTATGATTCTTGGCTCATTAATTATCGCCCAAGGGATAACTAAATCGGGAGCAGAAAATTTGATTATTAGAAGATTGTTGGGGCCTTTTACAGGTTCAAACTATGGCCTGATTCTTGGAATAATAGTTATTTGTAGTTTTATGGCAGCTATAATTCCAGATCATAGTGTTGCAGCAATTATGTTGCCTCTTGTTTTAACTGTAGCTGACAAAACAGACATTAAAGAGAAGAATAATGAAATGATAGCATTAGTTTTAGCTGTAGCCTTTTCTTGTTCAATTGCAGGTTTGGCAACGCCTTCCGGAGGTGCAAGAAACGTAATTGCAATGGGTTTCCTTGAGGAGATATATGATATTAGAATCTCATATGTTCAGTGGGTTATCTTGGCAGCTCCAATAACCATTGCATTAATTCCAGCGGTTTTTTTAACATTAGTTTTTGTTAACAAAGTTAGTTACAGAAAAATAGATTATCTTCAAGAAACAGGCAAATCTATTGATGATAGGCAAATTTTAGCACTATCAATTCTAGTTCTAACATTCGGATTATTTTTAACTTCAGGATTTAACGGTTTAACATTGGGTACGTGCGCTATGATCGGAGGAATAATGATGCATGCTACCGGAGTTTTGGAATGGGAAGACAGTCGTCAACGTTTGCGCTGGGGAGTTATGTTCATTTATGGAGCGGCCCTTACCATGGGCAAAGCCATGGTTAATCATGGTGCAGCAGATTGGCTCGCAGGAGGGTTATATCAAATGGCAGACTATGGTTCTGAATATGGCGGAGATTTATCTATAATCTTAATTATTATTGTTGTTACTGTTTTACTAACTAATGTTATGAGTGATGGTGCAGCAGCAGCTATACTTGTACCAATAACATTAGCTGTCGGAGCTGCAGCAGATTTTAATTTAGCATTTATTGCCATTATTACAGCTATCAGCACAGCTTTCGCATTCATGACTTCTTTTGGCACTCCACCTAATTTAATTGTGCAGGCTTCAGGAATTCCTACATCTAATGATTTTCTGAGAAACGGAGTTCCTTTGGTTATAATTGCTATTTTATTCTTAGTTTTGGCACAAACATACTACTGGGACATGGCTAGTGAAGTTGCAGGAATTTAATTAAAAAGTAATTTATTTTTTTTATCGATTTCAACTAATCCACCTATAAATCCGAAAGCAACAAGTGAGAGAAATACTGAGGAATTACTGTCAGGCATTTTAGATATGGGGCCAAGTAAATTTCCATCAGGATTATAACCTAAATAATCACTAATTGTCTCTGACAGATCATTGGGTCCCGATCCCGGAGGAAGCGCTCCAATAGAAGCCATTACTGAAATTGAGGCTATAATTAGAAAAGGAAGCATTGCTGCAGTTAAAGCTCTTGCAGGGTCTCCAGATTTTCTTCCTCCAAAGTATCCGCCAATCGCAGCAGTTATAGATCCAGGTATCATTAATATTCCCAGAACAATCATTATTGTTAAAATATAAATAAATCCAGCAAATATTCCTTGATTTAAAAATTCAACTTTTTTCGGCTCGATAATAGTTTCTTCAAACTCGATTTCATTAGGTATAGAATGATTTTCACTGTCAATATTTTCATCTTTAATTTTTTCTTTTTCAGCGGTTTGAATTGATTCACTCTCAACAAACTCTAAAGATTCAGGTATACTGTTTTTCTCCAGTTTTTTGCGTACCAGTTCCCACAAATCCTTTTTTTCTTCCACTAATGATTATTTTCTTAGTATCTATAAATTATTGTTGGGCCTGCAACAGGTTAATATATGACCCATTATTTGGATTGTAACTGAGGAATAATTTTGGAAGTTTTAACTACGGAAACATTGGCTGCGGCAATTAATTACAGTCCAGAATACTCCCACATGGGAGATGATGAATCTAATTATCTTGCAGAACACATTTTAAATTTTTTCGGTTATAGTGATCGAATTATAGATAATGTACTCCATCCTGAAGATAGAGATACCTTTTACATGTTAGAAGATGCTGGATTGATGGAAACCGAAAGAGAAGAAACAACACTTTACGACGGGCGTGAATGGAGGATACATTATTGGCTTCTAAAAGTGGCAGTAATTCAAAAGCGAAGGGATGCAGGTCCTAAATTTGCAGATGACGATTTAGAACCATCAGTTTATGATGAAGTTCCTGAGGATATCTGGTCAAGATAAGTTGAAGTTACCTTATAATTTACGAAGTAATCAGCAGGAAATAATAGATACAATAGAAAAAGGCCTACATTCAAATAATCATATAGTTATTGAAGCTCCAACAGGAAGCGGTAAGACGTTTACATCATTAGCTTCATCGCTTCCGTTTGTAATTAACAAAGGTTACAAGATAATTTATTGTGTTAGGACAAATTCTCAGCAAGAGCAAGTTATTAGAGAATTAAAAGCGTTTAAAGAATCAGGCAACAATTTTTCAGTTGTTGCAATTCAAGGTAGGCAGTCAATGTGTCCCCAACAGAAGGATGATGATGAATTAGCTAAATCTAATTGGTCTGAGAAATCTAAAATATGTAAATCGTTGAAATTACAATCCAAGCTGGGTGAAGCAGGTTGCCCATATTACAGGAAGCTTTTGCGGCCGACAAAGAGTTTGATAGACAGATGGTCTTCAGAGATATACAGTGCTGAAGAGTTTACTGTGAATGCTGAAAGCGAGAATCTCTGCCCATACGAATTGAATAAGTTACTTCTCAAGAAAGCTCAGATAGTAATTGTTCCTTATGTTTATTTTTTCGAAGATTTCATACGCAAATATCTTCTTGGATGGATGGATACTTCAATCGATAAAATTATTACTATAGTTGATGAAGCTCACAATCTGCCAGATTGGGCAAGAGAGGCTGCATCAGAATCTTTAAGCGTCGATTCACTGCATAGAGCTTCACAAGAATCAGGCAAATTTGGTCTATTATTGGGAGACGGTAGCCCTCCAACGTTATTTTTGGATTTAGTAGAATCTGCTTTGAAGTCATTAAGTGAGTATCATATTTCAGAGGGAGATGACGAAGGACTTTTACCCTCACACATAGTTTCGTTAGACTCAGAGGTCCCAACATTTGAAACTGAGATGATGTCACTTGGGAAAATGACTTTGTATCGCTTAAAGCAACAATCTTCAGATCTATCTAAAATGGGTCAACTCATTAGACAAACCTTACTCGAAAAAGGTAAGCGTCCTCGTTCGTACTTAGGTTCGGTAGGAGATTTTCTTTGTAGATGGTTAGATTCAATTGAAAGCCACACCATTAGATTAGTCGGTAATAAGCCTCTAAGATTAGAAAAAGTATGTTTGGATCCAAGAGTCATGACCAGTTTCTTAGATGAAACCGCTGGCGTTGTCATGATGTCAGGTACATTAAGTCCTCTAGGTATGTTCCGAGATTTAGTAGGTTTGAAGCCAGAGTCAAAACTTGAGAGATTTGGTTCTATTTTTCCTAAAGAAAACCGATTAGTTCGTTATGTCAGTGATGTTAGTACATCTTACAGAGAGTTGAATGCTAATCCTAAAGTTTGGGTTCAGCTAATAGATAAGTTAGAATCAATAATAGACAGTTTCAAGGGTAATATAGCCTTATTTTTCCCCTCTTATAAAATTCTTGAATCTGCACTCAATGAGATTAATCTCTCAAAGCCAATATACAAGGAATATTCTGGAATGAAACAAGAGGAACTGATGAATACTGTTGAAAGTTTCAAATCTGATAGTGGTTCAGTTTTGGCAGGCGTAATGGGAGGTAGGCTTGCAGAGGGAATAGATTATCCAGATACTTCGCTTGAAATGGCAATTATAGTAGGAATTCCATATCCTGCTCCCGGAGTTAGGCAAGAAGCGCTACAGCATTACTTTGATGTTTGCTTTCATGGTAAAGGTTGGGAATACGCAGTAGAATCTCCAGCTTTACGTAAAATGCTTCAAGCAGCGGGGAGAGTTATACGTTCCGAAGATGATAAAGGAATGATTATAATTACAGACGGTAGAGCCGGTAAATTTGCTGACAGTATTCCTGACTTAGAGTTATCAAATGATATTATAGGAGACGTGGGAAATTTCTTTGAGGCCTAAATTAATTTAATGCAGTATTGATGAACATTTAGTTGCCACCGTGGCTTAGCTCGGTATAGCGACTGATTCGTAATCAGTAGGTCGGGGGTTCAAATCCCCCCGGTGGCTCCATTTACTTGTTAAATTTATTTTTACTTCTTCTCATTGCTTCAAGAGCAGGCATTGTCTCTCCAGACATGAAAGATATGCAAGCCCCCCCTCCTGTTGAGATATGCCTAATTCCATCAGCCAATCCCATTTGATTAAATGCCATTGCAGTTTCACCTCCACCTACGACAGTCATTCCATTACTTTTTGAAATTGCGCTAAATACTTCATTTGTTCCAGTAGCAAACTCGGCATCTTCAAAAACTCCCATTGGTCCATTTGCAATTATTGTTCCAGCTTCTTCTATTATACTAATGTAATTAACTAAAGTATCTATTCCGATATCATATAGCGAGTGATCTTGTGGAAGGTTACTAACATTCGTTCCGTATCGCTTCCCATCCATGTTCAAGGCTACATCAGTTGGAATTTCTATTCTACCTTTATATTTTTTTAATAATTCCCTAGCTAATTTAATTACAGTTTCGTGATTAGGAATATGCTTTTCAATGAACTCAGTACTTGGCTTTCCTATTTCTACTCCTGATGCAATAAGGAAAATATTAGCAACTACACCTCCTGTCAGAATTTTTTCTACCCCTTTTTGTAAGAAGTTTTCAGCTATAGCTACCGAATCAGCAGCTTTACTTCCTCCCAACACTGCAATTCTTGGCGTTGGCCCTGAGCTTATTGCTTTACCTAAAAAATCTAATTCTCTTTGCATAACTCTGCCTGCGAGCGCTGGCATATCCTCAGCAAATCCAACTAGCGATGGTTGGCATCGGTGTGAAGCTGCAAAAGCATCGTTTACGAAAAAAGAAGCTTGTGGAGAGAGTTCTCTTACCATTTTTGACTTTCTTTGAGCATCAAAATTATCATTCATAAATTTGCTTAGTTCTATTTCTTCATCGTCAAATCTTACATTGTCTAGTAGAATAATTTCTCCATTTTTTATCTTGTTAATGTGTTCGATTGCCTTTTTCCCGTATATATCATCAATGAATTTAATCTCTTTATTGATAATTTGAGACATTCGATTTCCATGTTTCTCTAAATTTACAAAATCTAATTTCCCAGGTCTAGATTGATGAGCTAATACTATGACTCTGGCCCCTTTATCGGACAGTTCTTCAACAGTAGCTGAATGCCTTTTGATTCTTGTATCATCTAATAAATCTCCGTTTTCTGGATTTATCGATGAATTTATATCTATTCTTAATATTACATTATGGCCGGTTAAATCATAATCATCTATAGTTAGAAAACTTCTGTCTTCTAGGCTATCAAATTCACCGTCAACAGTTACATAATTACTGTTTTGAGCCACAACTTGTGAAGGGGGTCTTTCAAAACCTTTTTGTCTATGTTTTACTTAAATTCCTGCCCAAAATAGCAAAACTTGCGACAACCGCCTCAATTTGTATTCTTGAATTAGCGCCTTCTGATAATCTAAAATCTGCTTCAGCCATTTTTTCAATCATTAATACTTTTATGTTGTCTGGAATTTCTAAATCTCTTACAGTTCTATGCATTTGTCTCAATACATCTTCACCAGCAAGTCCATATGTTATCTGTAAAGTATCTAATTTTTCTCTCGCAGTTGAGAAATTGCCAGCTAAAGCAGATTCCAATGCATCCTTAACTTCTTCAGGTCTTGCAGCAGCAACAGCTTGATAGACTACATCAGGCGTCACCTCAATTTTAGCTGCAGCAGCCATTTGCAATCCGTTTATTGCTCTTCTTAAATCACCTTGAGCAAGATATGTAAGAGATTCTAAAGCTTCTTTGGTAACTTTAACATTCTCCTTAGAAGCTACGAATTTCAAGTATTTTTCTAAATCCTCAGCTTTTATTGGTCTAAATCTGAATACAGCACAGCGAGATTGGATAGGATCAATAATTTTTGATGAATAGTTACAGGACATGACAAATCGACAGGTTCTTGAATATTTTTCCATTGTTCTTCTCAAAGCAGCTTGTGCAGCTCCAGTTAAGGCATCGGCCTCATCAAGAAATATTATTTTGAATCCTTTTTCGCCAAGAGGAGCAGTTCGAGCAAATTCCTTAATCTTTCCTCTAACAACATCAATCCCTCTTTCATCAGATGCGTTTAATTCGTGTAAATTATGCTTCCATAACTCTCCAAACATTTCCCTTGCCAATGCCAAAGCGCTAGTAGTTTTTCCTATACCTGCAGGTCCTGCGAAGAGTAAATGGGGCATGGAACTTTCTTTTACGTAATTCTTCAACCTTGTTGTAACTGCCTCTTGGCCAACAACTTCAGAAAGGTTGTTTGGTCTGTATTTTTCAATCCAAATTTGTTCCATTAGACTCCTAGCAGCACGTTCTATATTTGGATTAACCCCTATAATGTAAAACATATATATCCCTATATTGAGTATAAAGTAATGTCAAAGTATGAAGGTGTTGATTTTTACAATTTAGATCAACATTTAACTGAAGAAGAGTTAATGGTAAGAGACTTGGTGAGGGATTGGGTAGATGAAGAAGTTTTACCTATTATTGAAGATTATTACACGAAAGGTACATTTCCCTTAGAACTAATACCAAAGATTGGTGAAATGGGATTATTTGGTTGCAACCTGTCAGGTTACGAATGCGCAGGTCTTTCAAATGTAGCTTATGGCGTTATTTGTCAAGAATTAGAAAGAGGAGATTCAGCAATTAGAAGTTGCGTCTCTGTACAAGGTTCACTAACAATGTATCCAATACATGCTTTTGGAACTGAAGAACAGAAGAACAAATATCTACCTGGAATGGCTAAAGGTGAACTAATTGGTTGCTTTGGACTTACTGAACCAGACCATGGTTCTGATCCTGGAGGCATGGAAACTAAAGCTGTTGATGATGGTGACTCTTACGTTCTTAATGGCGCTAAGATGTGGATTACAAATGGAACTATCGCAGATTTAGCAATAGTTTGGGCTAAATTGGACGGTAAAATTCGTGGATTCATAGTTGAAAAAGGAGACAAAGGTTTCTCAGCTCCAGAAATGAAAGGTAAGCATTCTTTAAGGGCCTCAATAACAAGTGAATTAGTATTTCAAGATTGCAGAATTCCAAAAGATAGGATACTTCCTGAAGTGCAAGGTCTCAAGGGCCCTCTCAGTTGCTTGAATCAAGCTCGTTTCGGTATTGCCTGGGGTTCTCTAGGCGCAGCAATGGGTTGTTTTCATTCTTCTGTGGATTATGCTAAATCCAGAATAATGTTCAAAAAACCTATAGCTAGTTTCCAATTAGTTCAGAACAAATTGGCTTGGATGCTCAGAGAAATAACAAAAGGTCAATTATTGGCATATCATTTAGGAAGAGCGAAAGATAAAGGAGAAGCTACACCTGAGATGATTTCATTAGGTAAAATGAATAATGTTGATATTGCATTACAAATATCTAGAACCTCAAGAGATATCCATGGAGCTAATGGCATTCTTAATGAATATCCAATTATGAGGCATATGGCCAACTTGGAAAGTGTATATACTTACGAAGGAACTCATGATATTCATAATCTAATTCTTGGACGATGGATTACTGGCCTTCAAGCTTTTGAATAACTAAAGGGTGCCTGGACTAGAAGTAGCTTCATTCCATTCAGTGCAATCGTAGCATTCTCTAGCTAATGTTTTACCATTTCCATCAGCTCCATCCTCTGAGGTGTAGCTAAAGACATCATTGTACGAATTTTTTGATAAAACTATAGTTTCAGTGCTTCCTAAGCCATTGCCAATGGCTACATCTTCAACAGAGAATACATACTTATAGTCAATATATGTTTCTCTAAAAGTCGATGGGGATGATGTTAAGATTCCAACACTTTTTGCAGGAATAGTAATAATTTCATTTTTGTCAGAAACTATATTGTCTCTTTGATCATCATCAGCAATTGTCCAGCCACTTACAAATATCGCTATATCATTTGGATTGTAAAATTCAACCCATTCATAGTCAAAACCGTTGTTTTGGGGGCTGTACATTACTTCAGTTAGGTAAAGATTACTAGTTGGAGTATCACCCTCATAAATTGTAACGGTTAGTAAAGCAGGAACTGTTTTAGTTCCATCATTGTACAATAAATATCTTTGTGATTCAAAGCTTACTGTAGCTGTATTTGGATTTCCACCCCACAGACAGACAGTTTCCTTAGGAACTAACGTTTGTACTTCGATTCTCAATTGTTCAGTAACTCCCAGCTCTTCTTTTAGAGCATAATATGGATATTTACTCAAAGAAGAACATTTATCTGAATCAATTTCTCCATCTGCGTTTAAAATTCCAACTGTGGTACCGTTACGCAATTGAACTACACCTGTACCGAATTCGTTGTCTTCCCAATTTGTAGAACTGCCAATCAAGCCTTGTGAACCGGTTAATTCAGAAATTACTTCTCTTGCCATGACTATATTATTATCATTTTTATTCAAGTCAATTCCAATTCTGAAGTTCATAGATGATGTGAAAGCTTGTAAAATTATTACGAATACTGTTAAAGCAATAGTGAACTCAATGACGTGTGTAACGGCATCTTCTTCTTTTATATTTCTTCTATTCATCCTCTGACTTCCCTCTTGAAAAGCTTGGTCGCAGTTCTAAGACAGGTTATTGGCCATAAGACTAGTGCCAATAAAATTAACCATCCAGGAATGCCTTCTAAATCTATAGCTAAAGTTCTATGAGTTAGTAATCCAACTGCGAATTGGTAAACATATCCGGGATTAAGCATTCCCATATGAGATGCGATACTTTGAAATTTAGGATCATTTTCAAAATCATCAGCAGTTACGTCAATACCTAATGCAAATGAGATTGCATAAATTAATAAATTCCACACAACGGCAAACAATAGCCACATTCCTAGTCCATACATCACCACATCAGTACCGCTTCTAGCAGCTATAGCAAAACATAGCTGAAAGCAAACGAGCGTAAAAATCATTATTTGTCCACAAACGATAAAAGCGATTATTCCGCTTAAAGAAGGGAAATCTCCGGCATTAATCATAAACATTAAACCTAAAATTTGTGCCACAAGTGCAGGAATACCGACGACTAGAGAGAGCCCTAAAGCTTTTCCTATTACTATAGTTTCCCTGTTTATTGGCTTAGCAAGTAAAATATTGAGTGTATTTGCTTGTCTTTCTTTATGAAAAGAATCCACAGATACTCCAATTGCAGCTAATGAGACTACAAAGAAAACAAAGAAACACAGTTGTTGTAGTGCTCCGTTAGCATTTTGAACAAAGAACGCAGATTCCGGATCTCCATTTTGTAAATCTCCTAATAACCATCCCATTCCAATAATAAATAATGTAAATATTACGCCTAGTACAATCATTCTTGGTGATTTTATTCCCTGCTTAAGCTCAAACTTTGCCAAGTGCCAAACTAATCCAGTTTGTTCTCTTAAGTTTGTAACTCGCTTCAACGAAAGATAAAGACCTGTAAAGAAAATCAATAGTTCAGCAGTGAAAAAATAGTTATCTTTTGACGATGATAGGTTTATGTCTTCAGCTTCAGCAACCCATCCCTCTCTTACTAATGTTATTATTTCACCATTATTATCAAACGTTGAAACATTACTAATTAGTGTAGCTTTAATTGTTATTATTTCACTTACAAAGAATTGTTTAGATAGGTCATCATTAACTAGAATCCTAATTCCACTAACATTTAGCATGGTTTTTCCATATAAATCTTCAGAATAAACCAGTGCTTCACCCTCAGAATATTTGCCCGGAACAAATGTATCATTTCTATAGACTTCAAATTTTGGTGCAGTTCTCAAAATTCCCTTAAATGTGATACTATCTCCAACTTCCTCATCAAAATCGATAGTCCAGTTGTTTCCATTTTTAGTAATTTGTTTATTTCCCCAAACTTCATCGGGATCTGTCTCTGTAGTTGAGACCCAATAGGCTTTGTGAATTATTGCAAGACTGATTACTAAAACTAAAGACATAATCAATGGATGCCAAGTCTTTTTCTTATTCCAGCTATCTTTTGATTTCTGAATATATTTATCTTTAAGACCCAATTAATCACCACCCGTTTCTTTAAGGAATATTTCTTCCAGAGAATTTTTCTGTGGCTCTATTGAAAAAATTTGTATTCCTTTAGACACTAAGAAATCTGTGATCCAAGGAATGTGTTCCTCTTTTAATTCTAAAGTAATTTCTTCATGTTTTCCGTTATTTTTTTGTTTAATACTTTTAATTTTTTTATTATTAGCAAGTTCCTTTGAAGTTTTTTCTGGAAAATCTTTCACTTTTAGTAATAGCCTAATAGATTTTTTCTCTATTTCCTTACGGATGCCATCAATAGACTCTTCTCGAATTAATTTTCCATTATTTATGATTCCTACATGCGAACATATTTCTTGAACTTCGGTAAGAACATGTGAGCTAAGTATAATTGTTAATCCTTTTTTGTTCAAATCCTTAAGAACAATCCGTAGAGCCTTTACCCCTCTAGGATCAAGGCCTGAAGTAGGTTCATCCATTACTAATATTTCAGGTTCATTCAGTAATGCAATACACAAAGCAAGTCTCTTTTTCATTCCTAGTGAATATTCTCTAACTCTTCTGTTTGAATCCTTTTCCAATCCTAATTTAGCAAGTAGAGCCCTTCCTCTTTTCTCTATTAAATCATCACTTAAATTATAAAATCCTCCATAAAATTGTAATGATTCTTTAGCAGTTAGCCTTCCATACAGTCCAACTTGTTCAGGCAAGAATCCAATCTTATTTTTAAAATAAAGTCCATTTCCTTTTATGTTCTTACCATCAATTATAATGTCTCCGCTGTCAGCTTCTAATATTCCGATTATACATTTTATTGTGGTAGTCTTTCCAGCTCCATTTGGCCCTAAAAAGCCGTAAATTTGCCCTTTTCCAACATTGAGATTAAGTCCATTAAGGGCTGAAAATTTTGAAATCTCTTTACCGATTAGATTATACTTTCGGTATGCCTTTTTGACATTCTCAATTTTCAAGAGATTTAGAGTCACGTTATATTACCATTGATTGATGTTATAAAACCACATCGTCTTGCTTGATTGTGGTTGAATACTGGAGATATCCATTTTTGCCATCTGCCAACAGCTATTTAGAAGGTTTAACCCTTGATTCTCTACTCGAGGATTATTTTTATTCTGAAGCAAGAGCACTAGCTGTGGCTAGGTTGGAAACTTCTGCGACTACTGGTTTAATAGACGTTGAAGGCCCTCCCGTTAATGATGAGGCAGACATTGTTCTTGGTTATGTAATATCACGTCTGATTTTGGCAGCCGCTGACAATCAAGCATTAATTAACTATGTTGCATTATCGGAGGCTAGAAGGGCCGAGAAGTTTTTTGATACAGAAACCGATGAAGATTTAGTTAAAGTAGTAAATTCTTTAGAAATAATTACTGTATCTCTAGACGGGAATAAGTTTAGCATGAATTTTGTAGATTATGTTAAAGCAGCTTCAAAATTGAGGGAAGGTAATTGGAAACTTGCAAATCGTGGTGTTCAAAATGGCATAGTTACTTTAGATCGTGAAACCTTAGTTAGATTGATGCGGGAAGTTATTCGTCAGCATCTTGAAGAATTACCAGAAGCTCCAGTAGAAATTAAAAATCAATTTGAGGGTCCAATAACTGAATTGATAGGTAGTGTTTCCAAGGCATTCGTTGATAGAATTGGTAATTTAGAGCATGTGGTAGGTGAGCGTCAAGCTGAGGCTATGAAAGAATTAGGTCGTTTTGATTTAGCTAAAGCTCCTCCCTGCTTTAACATGAATTTGTTAGATTTGCAGGCTGGTGTAAATTTAGCACACCCTTCGCGCTTTTTCATAACTACTTTCCTTTCTTCTCTTAATCAAGATTCAGAATCCGTAATGAGATTATTTGCTACAGCTCCAGATTTTAAAGAATCATTTACAAGGTATCAAGTTGAGCATATTTCGGGTAAGACATCAGGAACTCAGTATAATGCTCCAAAGTGTGATACTCTTGTTTCTACTGGAGTATGTCCAGGTCCAAATGCTCTTTGCCGATTAATTAAACATCCTTTGAGCTATTACAGAGTTATGGCCGAAGCTGAAAGGCCTAACGCATCAAGGCTTGAAAGAATTTTACTTGCAGCTCTTGACAGGGAGTCTTATCCAAAAAAATTAATAGATGAGAATTTAGACAAGTTAAAAGAATTTGATTTCTCTTACCCCGATGACCTAAAGAAAGCTAAATTGTCAGCAGCGATTAAGGAAAATAAGCCTAGCTTAGTTGAGGTTAAAATTTCGTATTTTAATGGTAGAACTTATTCAGTTGATCTTCCCGGTGAAGAAAAGAAATTGTGGATTACAAAAGCAGCATTGAGCATTACTGATAGTAATGTAGATTACGAATGTCTTCCTTTGACAGATTGGAAGGTGGCTCTTCCTATTGAAGAAAGTCATTTCAAATCAAATAAAATTAATTTAATAGTAAGACCTTTGGAAATCAAATATGATACTAATGAGACTCGGCGAAGTTTAATTATTTTAGATACTGCTAAAGGCGATTAGACTCTAATTCTTCTACCACAACTGCAGATAAATTTAGTTGTATTTTCATCAACTGTGTGTGTTTTGCTACATGAAGGGCAACTTACAGAGATCATACCTTTTGGTGCCTTAACTTCAGGTTGACTTGCCTCAGTATTAGTTGAAGGTCTCTTTACTACCTTTTTAGCAACACCTTTCTTTGCAACGCGTTTCTTGACTGCCTTTTTCTTCACTGGAGCTGCGGCTACTGATTTTCCGTCCTCATCCGATGCCTCATCTTCCTCATCAACTTGTGAGCCAATTGAGTGAGTTCCAGTTAGTTCGTCTAGAATTTTTCTTTCATCAAAGTCACTGTCATCTTCTTCATCATCAAAATCATCTTCATACTCATCATCATCTTCCTCGTCTTCCTCATCAGAATCATCTCCAGTTCCTTCTAAACGTTTCAGTTTCTTAGATTCACTTGGTAAATCAGATTTGTGCCCGACTCCGGTTAAACTTTTCTTTAAAGGGTCAATTGATTCAACAGGTTTGTACAGATCTGCAGTAGTATCTTCTGGAGCTAGAACAAATGTGTAAATTCCAACAGATAGAAGTAGAATTGCCAAAAATCCTATTACAATTATAATCAAGTTGTCTTCAACAACAGGAGGAAGTTCGGGAATTGAAAATCCGCCTGAATCATCGCTATTAGATTGTTGGGTGACTAGAGTTATTTCAACTATTGCACTTTTCACAATGCTATTACTGTTATTTCTTAAAATTATGTCAAATTCTACAACGCCGTCATATCCTTTGAATCTAGTATCAGAGCTTCTGAATTTAGATAAATATTCATCATATCCTGGGTCTGAGCAAGTATCGCAAAGTGGCTGAAACTCAGGGTAGCCAATTAAGGACTCTCTAGGGTCTTCAGTATTTCTAAAATTTACATTAATTGTAATTGACTCCACTGTATTGTTATTTCCCGCTTCTCTGTATGCTCCTTTTAGTCGAACATAGAGGTTTAGGTTTGTACCTTCTTGAATAATAGTTTCGTCTTCGCTAACTACTAAATCTTCTGAGCTATTTACAGAGACTTCAAGTAGGCCAGCACTAGAAAAAGGTAAAAGAAAAATAGCTAATACGAATGCTAAAAATACATGAACTCCCCAGTTATTTTTTAGCCACATTAATATACGCACCTTGGATTTCCAATTTAAAACTTCCTATTTATTATATTGCAAAACGTCACTAAATCTATTAATTGGTACCCTTTTAACCAAAAAATGGTCAGTAATGCAAATGATAAGAAAAAGCTAGGAAAAGGAACTAAG
>JAPOKN010000044.1 GCA_029977605.1 Methanobacteriota archaeon | reverse complement strand
TCTAAACATCTGGAATCATGGTTCTGGTGCAACTGGAGTTGCTTACGAGCAAAGTTGTCCTGATTATTGCTGGTATTACGGAAATGAAGCTGACAAATTGGAATTAAGTGAGATTGATTATGCACTAAATCAAATAACAAATGATGGAGAAAATAAACTCGATATTGTTGGTTTCGATGCTTGTTTGATGTCCACTATTGAAGTAGTAGAAGTTGTAGCCCCATATTCTAACATCATGATAGGAAGTGAAATTCTTGAACCTGGTGATGGATGGGATTACTCATTCTTACAATTAATTGTTGATAATCCAGCAACTACACCTGAACAATTAGGTGCAAAAATTGTAGATACCTTTGTGGCACAAGGTCAATCATCTGATCAATCTTATGCCCTTACAATGCTGAACATGACGGCAGCTGAATATGCAATTGATTCAATCAATAAATTAGCTGAACTAAAAGATTCAACGACTTTGATATCTGATTTAGAAGCGATAAGGTATGATTCTGTACACGTTGAAGCTGGAGATTCTTCTTCAGCAGTTGATCTACTTCACTTACTAACTAGCTTATCACAATATACATCAAGTTATGATGTTAAAGCGGCAGCTAACCAGGCTGCTGCAAATGTCTCTGCGATGATTATGAAAGCTGAATTTGACGGCGATCCAAGTGATATTGATACTACTGGAATGACTGGTGTCTCAATTCTATTCCCTAATTTAGAAGACGAATGGGCTAAAAGATCAAAAGGAATAGGTGAAGAATCTCAGTGGGTAGAACTCATGGATGATTACTATGAGGAACAGGAAGATGAACTGGTCCTATTTTTTAATGAGACTTCGCTCATTTACGATACTGCAGACTTGGACCAAGATGGACATAACGATTCAATTACTTTAGCTTTAGATGTAGAATCTTTTGATGATAATGTTTCAGCTCATCTAACATTAGATGTTTTCAATAATAGAGGTTATTGGATTGATGGAATCGAGTATGAATTTGAGATAAGTAGTGATGAGATTGTGTATCTTGATTTATGGGATGTTTACTATGTTCACGAGCTAGAAGATGGCGAATCTGACTTGATTCGTATGGAAGGTGTTCTGTCATTGATTAATGAAGATGGAACTCAAAGTCTTCAAGATTGGGTTGAAACACCTTATGAATACTTGACTGCATTTAATGAATCTCGTGAAATTTTACTTACGACTTACGGCTACTTTACTGTAGATCAAACCATAGAATCTGAAGTTGGGGATGACTCAGTTTATCTCGAAGTTCAAGCTGAATATACGGATGCTGGAATTGTTAAAACAGACAGACAACCTGTTTTAGTTTCTAACTGGAGCGCAGTAAACACTGATTTTGAAGTAGATCTAAGTATCTACAGCATTTCACTTTGGTGGGAAAATATTGAAAATGGAGATGATACCTGTGTTTGGACTTTCATGTTTTACGTAAATAACGAAAGTATGGCATATGAAGGAAATTGCCAAAGTGACGGAACAGAATTGAATCGTGAAACATTTCTAATTGAAGAAAATGTAACATTGCAATCTGGAGATACTTTTGAGGTCGAAATATGGTATGAGGGTTGGGAAGATATCAATTTTTACTTTAACTCATTAGAATTTGATACTGGTGTTGAAGTTTACTTTAGTATGCCAGAATAATGAATCCTAAGTGAAAGGTTATAACTGTAGAGCATATGTGGACTGTATGAACAAAACCTATTTGCTCATATTGTGCTTGCTCTCAACTTCTTTTGTGGGTTGCTTAGATACTGATGAAGATGAAACATTAGAACCTCTAGGAACTGATGAAAATAATGAATCCTCATATGATGGCTTAAAAGCTGAAATCAAAAATTTGACTAATGAAATTGAAAAACTTCACGATGACCTGAAATCCCTTGAAAGCTATCAGTATAACCCTCCTGAAAATTCTACTTTATATTTTGAAAATTATGACTATGATAACGGTAAATATTACAATGATTATATTGTAGAAAAAAATGGACATAATTTAATTCTTAAATTTGTTGGACAATCGCCTTCGTACATTCAAACTGAACAAAACTCTGAAAATAACAATAATGGAACTGATAACTCAAACTGTAATGGGGTGCAAAATAACAGTACAAACGGAAATAATACTAACGACGATTGCGACAACGACGGAATTAAAAATGAAGTTGATAATTGTCCAAATACTGCAAATAATAACCAAAATGACAGAGACGAAGATGGCATAGGAGATGTTTGTGACCTATATCCTGACACGAACTTAGAAAATTATGAGCCTTGTACGATTTCTCACGCGAATTTTATAATATATAATTCAAATATGGACATTATTAGACAAGGAACGCCTCCGCTCATATCAGATTCATATGAAAGAAATTGCATACTTAAAGAGCAATATCAAACAAATTCATATACTTGGAACGAGCAATTTGGCCGAATGTGGTCAGAGGCATATTTTAGTCTTGAAGAAGAACCTGTAAGAATGCAAATTGGCAGTACGATACTTACATTCTGAATGAATCCCAAGTTCTTCATTCTTGATACAGTATTCCTGATTGCCTTCATTCTGCAAGGCATGGAGACACACGACTCAGATTCATCATTTGTAGACATATCTTTACCCTACATCTCTGCAATCATACTCATTATGACTATATTGTACCGAATAGGATTTATTCAAATTAATGAAGAAGACGAACGCGTAAAAAGTTTGAGAGTGTGGATGGCTGTAATTTTATTTGGAACTATGATTAGATTCATAATTAATGATAATTTTGCACTGATGTATTTGGTTGTAATAACGGGATATTCTATCTTTACTTCCGGCGTTATTCGCCTGTTTCACTCAAAATTGTAAAACACTCTTGCTTATGTAGAGGGGGCTTCGTCGCGAAACATGGAAGGAAATAATTCTCGCACAATTCCCTTTTTTTCAGGAAGTAACTGAAAGTGAGTTTCTTAGATTTAGGAATTGAGCCTGCCATTGTTTATCAGCTTAAAAAACAAGGCATTACTGAACCCTTTGAAGTTCAGGAAGCTGCAATACCAGACACCATGCTAGGCAAAGATGTTTGCTGTAGAGCTCCTACTGGATCTGGTAAAACTTTGGCTTTCGGTTTACCTCTAATTGCTCGATGTAAGCCTTCAGAGCCTGGTAAACCTAGCTCATTGATTGTTACTCCCACCAGAGAATTAGCTGAACAAATATGCAATGTTTTAACTCCTTTAGCAAAGGAAATGCACCTCAAAGTTCTAGCTGTTTATGGAGGAACATCTTATACAAAACACAGAAGAGCTCTTGAGAAAGGTGTCGATATTGTAGTTGCCTGCCCGGGAAGATTAATTGATTTAATGGAACAAGGTTCAATTTCTTTAGAGAATGTAGAAATTGCAGTTTTAGACGAAGCTGACCGTATGGCTGATATGGGATTTATTGATCCAGTTTGTTTTATTTTGGATAATTGTGATAAAAATCGGCAAGTTGTACTCTACAGTGCTACACTGGATCGGGAAGTTTCCAAAATCGTAAAGAAGTATCAGAATAGCCCAGCAAGAATTGAAGTCGGACCAAAAGAAATTTCTATGGATTCAATGAAACATCACTTTTGGATCGTTAAGAAAAGAAAGATAATTATTACGAGTGATGTAATAGAAAAAGTTGGTAGAACTATGATTTTCTGCCGTACCCGAAGAGGTGTTGACCGTGTTACTAGAGAATTGAAGGATGAAAGATTAAGAGCTACGGCAATACACGGAGGATTAACTCAGCGCCAAAGAGATAGAGCCATGGATCAATTCATCTATGGTGATTGCATAGCTTTAGTGGCTACTGATGTTGCTGCAAGAGGCATTGATGTAGATGGTGTGCAATGTGTGATACATTGGGATCCGCCTGAAAACGGAAAAGCATACAAACATCGATCTGGAAGAACTGCAAGAGCTGGTGCAACCGGTACTGTAGTATCTTTACTTCAAAAGAAAGATAAAGGAAAATATAACCGAATTCAAAAGGAAGTTGGAATTAAATCACAAGTTAGTGACCCTAATTTGAAAAATATTCCTGAAAATGAACTAGACTATATTCCACCGCCACGTCCAAAGAGAGAATATCAACAGAAAAATCCTAGAAACAGGAGACGAAACCGAAGAAGAAGAGGTGGACGTCCGCCATCTGGAAAGAGCGATGAACCAAAGAGGTTTGGCGGTAAAAATAGAAAACCAAAACGTAATGATAAAATTAAATTCCCACGAGAAGAAGATAGGCCTAAGAGAAGAAAACAACCTAGCTATCCTGATAGAAGCGGAGGAAAGCCTCCAAAAGATAAAGGAGATGGCGAACGAAACAAATATGGAGATAAGAAAAAACCATATTCTGGCAATAAAAACTCTAGAGGAAGAGGGCGCTCCGGTGGACAAAATAGATCTAGAGGTGGTGGAGGTCGAAAGTACGGTAACCGATCCTCTGGAGGAAGAAGCGGCGGCGGTCAAAGAGGTGGAGGTCGAAGCAATTACAGTAACCGTTCTTCAGGAAGTAGAGAAGGCGGAAGCCGAAATGATTCTTCTGGAAACAGAGGCGGCGGAGGTCGAGACAAATATGGTAACAAACCTTCTGGTAACAGAGGAGGTGGCAGAGGCCGAATAGGTGGAGGACGAAACAGAGATGGTGGAAATAATAACAGAGGCGGAAACTCTGGAAACAAATCAGGTTCAGGCAAAAAATTCTATGGAAATAAGAAAGGTTCAGGTAAAAAACGAAAACCCCAGAATAAGAGTAATCGAAATTACGAACGTAAATCCCAATAATTATTCTAAGGTATAAATCGCTGAATTCTTATCATTTTCACGAGCTTCTACTTTGAAACAACGTGCTCTGTCGTCTGTCATTTCTTTTAAAATCTCATTTGCTTTGTTTAAGGCTGCTTTTGCACTTGACTCTAAACTGGCTTCAGGAACGACTCTCAAATCACATAAACCATTCTTGTGTAATTCTTGAAAAGTAGCTAATTCGGGATCATCTTCGGCTATAATCATAGTGTGATCATACATTTCTAGCAAATATTTTTCTAACTTTTTCAAATCTCCAAAACCAACTACCCAGCCATGTTCATCCATTTCTTTTGCTTCAAAATAAAAAGTATATTCTCTAGAATATCCATGAATGTAGGCACAATGTCCTTCGTGCTTCCATTGTCTATGTGCACATGGAAGGTTCTTGTATGTTTTACTTGATGTAAATGTTTCTTTCATATTTTCTCCTTGTGTTCTTTTTCAATTTTAATTGCATGTTCCAATACTTTTGACCAATCATCTACGTATGGTACAGGATCTTTACGGCCTATTGCATTGAATGCTAAAATTCTCTCTATATCTGCACCACTTTTACCACTACTTCTTCCTTGCTCATCAGGATTATAACTAGTATTTGTGTTAGCAAATATTGTATCAAAATCAAGATTCAATTTATCTAAGGATTTTTCTGCATCCATCAAAATTGTTTCTTTGTCTCCCTCGAGATAAGGTAAGTAAAAAGATACTTTTTCGCTATCCCAATTTCCAACTTGAAATGCATGCTCTAATGCATCATAAAATTCAGGTCTACAATCAGGATAAATCTCGTGATCTCCAGAGTGAACTCCCAACCCTATTTTGACTGATGTATCGTTCTTAGTTGCAATAGACAAAGCGTAACCATAGAGTATAGATGCGAATATCGCGTTACGATTAGGAACTACCGTTTGCTTCATTTGTTCTTCTTCGTAATGTCCTTCTGGAACTTCATAATCTTCCGTTGTTAAAGCTGAATGAAAAATAGACATTGCTGACTGTAAATCTACTATTCTTTGAGTAACTTTGATATTGTTTTCAGAAAGATAAGTAATGTTTGCCTTTGCCCTATCTAATTCTAACTTATGCTTTTGACCATAATCATACGACAGTGTATGAACCTCATAATCATTAGCTAAGAGATGAACTAGAAGGCCTGTAGAATCCATGCCACCTGAGAATGCCATTACAGCTATCTTGCTCAATCTACGCCCATCCATTTGTGTGTCTGTAGTGATAAATTCCAGCCTGGATTTTGCATTACCATGTCAAATGTACTGTGGAATGTTTTACCGTTAGTTCCTGCATCTTTAGCTTCATCATAGCAGGGTTGAAGGAATAAATTCTCAAATCCTTTTTTCAAATTGTCATACATAGCCAAATCTTGACCAGTGTAAACCACTTTCAATTCGTGACCTTTTCTCTGTTTGATACTAAATTCAGGATAAAGCATATCTTTTGGACTTACACAAATCCAATCTACTAGTCCCTCTTCAAGTTCTATTGTTCCGTTTGTTTCAATCGCAATATTGTAGCCTTTTGAATGTAATTCATCCGATAATGGACGTAATTTCTGCATTGCTGGTTCTCCTCCAGTGAAAATAACTCGCTTAGTTTCCCATTGATCTAGAACTGCCATTATCTCAGATACAGTCATTTTGTCCCATTTACTGAAATCAGTATCACACCATGAACATTGAAGATTACAGCCTCCAAAACGAATGAAAATGGATGGAGTTCCTGTATGGTAACCCTCTCCTTGAACGGAGTTAAAAATTTCTACTATCGGATAACTTTTCTCTATTGCCATTTTAACTTTTTATTAAATCCATAAGTTCTGATCTAGCTTCAGCTTTTTCAAAGAATACTCCTCGCATTGCAGAGGTTGTCATTGTAGCATGGCTCTTCTTTACTCCTCTACACCCCATACACTCGTGTTTAGCTTCGATGATAATTGCTGCACCAAGTGGTTTCAAATATTTTTCAAGAGCATCTGCAACTTGCGTTGTTATTCTTTCTTGATTTTGTAATCTTCTAGAGAATACTTCTACTATTCTAGCTAATTTAGAAATGCCTACTATTCTATCAGTTGGAATGTAAGCCACGTGTGCTTTTCCTGTAAATGAGAGCATATGATGTTCACATGTAGAATAAAATTCTATGTCTTTTAGAAGAACAATTCCATCATATCCTTCACCATTAAATGTCGCGTTCAAAGTTTCTTTAGGATCTGATTTGTAACCAGAATACAGTTCTTTCCAAGATTCTACTACTCTTTTTGGTGTGTTTTTGAGCCCTTCGCGTAGCTCTCCATTGCCGTCTAATGCGGCATCACTTTCTATTTCTAACAAGATGTTTTTTATTGATTCTTCAATCATTTACGTTTTCTCCTTATTTAGTATAATTTTTTCGTCTATTGCCCTTACCAAAAAGGCAGGGTGATTCTTTATCCAAGATGTAATACTTCTCTTTTCATGCTCTATTATTTCTATTTCCGTTCCTACTTTTAATTCATCATCTGATCTAACCGAAAAGTTGTTTTTGTAAAGTAGACTTTCTCCAGGTAATCCCATGTCACTAATTGTGGCTGTAAAAGGATAAGCTGAGAATCTACCTAGAAGACTGCGCTTAGTTATCTCTCCTTTTTTACCAACAAATTCTGGGAATAATAAGTCCATATCAAACCCAAATATTCGGTACAGAAACTTGCCACCGATTCCAAAAAGCCAAGAGAAAATACCGACAAATACTCCAACGAATATTCCTCCACTCACAGTAAAACCTGCGACAAGTAGAAATAATGGTAATATTATCGCAACCGGAATTGCCAGAAAGAAAAGATATAGGATTTCTAAAATGTTAAGCTCTGCTTTATCGATGCGTTCAATGGCGTAAGCCATGTAGACACAAAAGAGATAATAAAAGAAGAATGTAAATGAATAATACATCATCTTCATTTGTCCCATGTGAGTTTCAACTCCAAAAAACCAATCCATGAAAAATATTTTACTTCTTTTAGGTTCAGGTAATTCTTCTACAACTTCTTCAGGTTCAATGGGCTCTTGAGGTTCCTCTACAGGAACAGAACCTTGTTTCCATTTGAGATACGCCTCGCTTTCCTGAACTACCTTATCTATCATTTTTCTTTAATTCTTCCATGCCTCAGATCTATATCATCTAATTGATCCAATAATCGTCGACAAGCTGTTCTGATTGCGTCTGCTAAACTAACGTATTTTTTATCATCTCCAACGTGAATTTTTAGGTCAGCAATAATCTCTGCAGGCATGTCTAAACTAATCTTGGGCATAGTTTTCTCTGGTCGATAGAGTATATATTAGTATTCGTAGAGTAATACTAGAGTAATATAT
>JAPOKN010000008.1 GCA_029977605.1 Methanobacteriota archaeon | reverse complement strand
CTATACTGAAGGGGTGTTTGATGATATTCTCGAATTTAACGAAGATGAAGACGAAATAGTCAATTCTGAACCTGATGAAAAACCTGTAGTGATAGAAGATGATCTAACCGCTTTTATCTCAGTAAACGCAAATATTGGAACGAATTTTTATTCAATGGAAGAAGTCGATGACGGAGATAATAATGAAGTTGAAGAAATTGTATGGGATAATTTTACTTTTCAATTTGATGGTTCTGAATCAACAGGAAATATTGAAAATTATACTTGGGACTTTGGAGATGGAAATACGTTTTACGGTATTGAAGGGAGCCACAGCTACGAACTTCCCGGAAAATATCTAGCTACCCTAACCGTAATTTCGCCAATTGGAAATAGCGCTTCAATTCAAACTGAAATAATAGTTAACTTTGATGGTTTTGTTATTTCTGATAATATGGAATGTACATGCGCACCAACTGCAAAAGTTACTCAAATTGATTTGAAAATAGAACCTGAGGCTACTCTCGTAAATGGCGAAACTACTGTTACTCATGATGGAAGTACAGAAGACTGTACTCAACGGCTTATAGTACAACAATGCCATCTTCGTGTTACAATACAAGAGTATAGTGGAGGGTCTGTAGTTTCAGAAGAGGTGATTTTTGATGAGACGTTCTCAACCAACACAAAAACAGTTGCTTTCTCATTTGTTCCTATGAACGATAATAATTACAAAATATTGTTGGAAACTGATCAAATTCGCGATTGGCACAAGCCAAATACTGAGTGGTTTGCAGAGTATAGACAATGATCATTTCTCTAATAACTAGCTCTATTAGTGCTGCTTTGGATATAATTTTAGCTGTAATTCCAAAGAAAGTTCTTTTGCTAATCATTCTAGCATTAATAGCTGCAATTTACATTGGATTCGACTTTAATCTATAAAACCAACTAATATAAATCCGATTCTTGAATTTTAGTTGTGAAAATCAACTACTGGTATCGAAAATTCCTCGGTAGGGAAGCTGATGATAAGGTAAGGGCAGGCGTTCTAGTCTTCTCTGTGTTGGCCTTCATGACACATCTTCTAATTTATTTTCTTTATCAAATTGAAGTAATCACTATAAACGGAGAGGCAAAAACTCTGGTAAACTCACCACTTTCTTCTCTGTATACTCCATTTTCAATTTTACTTACTTATGAAACTTACCAACTAATAAGAACACTTCCTTCATCATTCTCGAATTCTGTTGGGAAGCAATATGAAGTTGTAACTCTACTAGTTGTGAGGGATGTTTTCAAACGATTAGCTGACTTTAGTACTGATGACGAGTGGGCTATCGATGGAGAATTGGGATTAATTTTACTAGAATGTATGGCCTTTTTGATTTTATTTTTTACAGCTTTAAGTTATAGGAGATCAAGTGACGTTTCTGAAATTAGTCGAGTAGATGATAGTGAATTGGATAGCTTTGTTCATTCAAAACGCATAATCTCGCTGATGTTATTCGTAGCTTTTCTCGCTATGGCAGCATATTCTTTTGGAGCATGGACAATTTCAGTCCTTGACGGAAAAGGAGGAGTTGATAGGGAGATTTTCTTTTCTGATTTCTTTACTATTTTGATTTTAGCTGATATTTTAATTCTACTATTGTCATACAGATTTACCGTAGATTTTGCAAATTTAGCAAGAAATACTGGTTTCATATTATCTACAGTTATTCTTAGAGTTGCAATAGGAGCTCCGGGAGTTTCAGCAGTCGTATTGTTCACGTTAAGCGGAATGTTAGGACTGGCAATTCTTAGAATATCTAGTGAATTCGTAAAAAATAAAAAGAATAATTCTTAGTCTTCTAATTTGTGCATTGAGACCAATGCACTCTCAATATCTTTTAAAGAATCAGGGACATTATGTCCAGAAATTGGAGCTGCCAAAGAAACTCCGGCATCTTTCTTTGCTTTCCAAACTACTGAATTGAAATCAACTAATGATTCAGTTATGTCAGTCCATGATTTAGTATCTGATATTGGAGATTCAGGAAATACATCGATCTCTACTGAAGATTTTTCATACAAAGTAGTAGACAAATGATGAGTAAAGAAAGGGCACACTGGAGACAGAATAGACAATAAATCTCTGAATATTCTATGTAATGTCCAAGTAGCTGATGCATCATCATTGTAAAGTCGCGTTTTGGCCATTTCTAACCAATGTGAAGCAAAAACACCTGTGCTAAAGGTCTTAATTCCTTGTGCTGCAGTGTAAATATCTAGTTCAGAATATCCTGTCTTAGCTTTTTCTAATAAATCTGAGAACTCAGCTAATATCCATTTATCTTCGTTTTCTAAATCGTCTGGAATTGTATCCAAGTCTCCATCAAACTCAAATTGAGATGCAAATCTTCCTACGTTAAAAATCTTAGTTAATACTCCAAAATAACGTAATTCAATTTGCTCAGGATTAATTTGGAAATCATCGCCTACTTGTGCATCTGCTGCTTTCCAAAATCTAAAACACTCTGAACCTATTTTCTTAGCTTGTAGAGCCACTTGTTTACCTTCTGGACCTTTGATTTTCCAAGATCCTGTACGTCCACCAAATCCACATTCTAAAACTGAACTGGCATCAATTCCATTACCTAATGATTTGGACATTTTACGACCCCAAGGGTCCATGCCAAGTCCATCAATCCAAACATTTGCAAAACCGGGCTTATCTAATAATAAAGTAGACTTCAAGAGAGTGTAATACAACCAGGTTCGAACAATTTCTTTTCCTTGCGGCCTAACGCCTGTAGGGAATGCCCGGTCAAACAATTTCGGATTTGATAAATATCCTGAAACATAAAGATTAGAATTTGAAGAATCCATCCAAGTGTCAAATACTTTCTCTTCGCCTTCTAAGCTACCTAATTCTGACTTTAAATCCTCGTATTTTCCAAGCTCTTTACAAGTTTCTCTATCCAAAACTACTGAATCTGAAGGCGGTGAATCTTTCCATGGTTGAACATAAGTTCCATGAGGTGGAGTGACTACTTTGGTTCGATCTTCTGAGTACCAAATTGGTATTTCTGTATGGTACCAACGACGGCGGCTTACTGGCCAATCTATGGTAATATTTTCCATCCAATCTAGTAAAAATTGTTTATTTCTACTTGGAATAAAATTGATTTCGTTTGATAGCTCTTTCATTCTTTCTTGAATATGAGTTTGTCTAACGTACCATTCTTTAAGCAAAATAATCTCAATTGGATTTTTACCTCGCTCAGATACTGGAATCTCTTGGTCTCTTTCAACTAGATTCTCTATTTTATCTTCAGATTCAAGAATTTCTATAGCTTTCTTTCGGGCATCTAAAACTAGCATTCCTGACAAAGAATCTCCTAATTCTGTGATTTTGCCCTCTAAGTCTATTGCTTGAAATGGTGTTAATCCTAATTCTCTGAAAACTGACACGTCATTTTGATCTCCGAAAGAACAAACCATTAGAACTCCAGAACCAAATTCCATATTGACGCTTGGATGTGCCTTAATTTCTACTGATTTTGAACGGCCTGCTGTTGGCAATGGTAAATCTAGACTTTTACCAACCAAATGCTGGTATCTAGAATCGTCAGGATGGACAAGAACAATTCCACATGCGCAAATAAGTTCAGGTCTTGTAGTTGAAATTATTACAGGTTCATGTTTAGAATCACCCGTAACTGACCAGCGAACGTCTACAAGCTTAGTTTTTCTTGATAAGCGTTCAACTTCAGCTTCCGCAATCGTAGTTCCCTCTACTGGATCGTATAAATTTGGTCTTAACTCTTCAACAATTGCGCCTTTTTTGAATAAGTCAATGAAAATTGATTGAGTTACCGAACGATAATCTGGAGCGTCTGTCAAATACTCTTGATCGTAAGCACAAGACAGTCCTACTCTCTTCGCAATATTTCTCATTTCTTGTGTATATTTTTCTATTTCCTCACGACACAAGTCAAGAAATTCAGCTCTATCATATGTCTTCATTTTACGGCCGGTTTTTTTCTCAACTGTAAATTCAATATTAATTCCGTTTCTGTCAACTCCCCAAGGAAAATAAACTTCCTTACCAAGTAATCTTTGACTTCGGGCAATTACATCAATCATTGAATACTGAGCAACAGCACCAATATGCCAAGTTCCTGAAGGATATGGGGGTGGCGTATCTATAACAAAAATTTCTTTTTCAGAATTTGGATTAAAGGAATATCTTTCTTTATTTGAAAAATGTTCCTCCTGGATTTTCTTTTCTAAATCAACTGTCCAACGTTTCTCCTTAATTTTTGGTTTAGCCATGTTTTCTGTATTAACACCTCAGTACGGCTTTTCTTAATACTTGCGAAGGCCTTTTACTAACCCCTTGACACTGTAAATTTTACAATGCAATATCCAAAAGATGTCGTAATCGTAGCAGGTGTGAGAACGGCACATGGAAAATTTAGAGGTTCTTTGTTTCATACTTCTGCCGTCGATTTGGGCGCCCTTGCAATTAAAGAAACTCTGAAGCAAGTTGAACTAGATGCTAGACTTGTAGAGGAAGTCATCATGGGGAATGTTCTATCTGCTGGAATTGGACAGCATCCTGCAAGACAATCTGCGATTAAAGCTGATATTCCTGAAGAAATTCCTGCACTTACTGTAAACAAAATGTGTGGTTCAAGTATGAAAGCAATCATGCTGGCTGCTAACGCGATTAGAGCTGGCGAATCTGAAGTCTTAATTGCTGGAGGTATGGAATCAATGTCTCAATCTCCGTTTACTATTGCCAGAGCAGAAGACGGTAAAGTCAGCATGGAAAAACCAGTCGATAGTATGATGCATGACGGACTAATTGATCCATTTAATGGAATGGTAATGGCCCAGACTGGAAATCGTATTGCAGAGCAATTCGGAATAACTAGAGATGAAGCTGATTTATTTGCAATTGAATCTCACATTAGAGCACATAATGCACATAAAAAAGGAAAATTCAAAGATTATCACGTTGCCGTAAAACACGATGATGGAATACTAAAAACTGACGAGGGAATTAGACCAAATTCTAGCTTGGAAAGTTTGTCTAAGCTAAAACCTGTGTTTGATGAAAATGGGATTGTTACTGCTGGAAATGCAAGTCAAATCTCTGATGGTGCTGCTGCTTGCTTAATCATGTCCCGAAGAAAAGCTGAAGAATTAGAATTAGCTCCTTTAGCAACCATAACTGGGTACTGCGCTGCTGGAGTTGCTCCTGCTGATGTAATGTCTGCTCCAATACCTACCGTACAAAAACTATGGAAGATGAATAGTAGAGAAGGCGAAAAAGATTATGATTTATACGAACACAACGAAGCGTTTGCATCTGCCTGCTTAGGCGTCATGCAAGGTTTAAGTTTGAAACATGAAAAATTAAATGTTAATGGAGGAGCTGTAGCAATGGGCCACCCATTAGGAGCTTCTGGATGTAGAATTGTACTGGCTTTGATTCACGCGCTTCGCCAAAATGGGGGAAAGCGTGGATTTGCTACCGCGTGTTTGGGTGGCGGAATGGCTACTGCAATCGAAATTGAAATATGAACTCAGATTTAGAAGATAAAGTGGTCTTAGTAACTGGAGGTGCGGGAGGAATCGGAAGTGTAATCTCCAAATCTTTCGCCGATCAAGGTGCGAAAGTAATTGTCCATTATAATCATTCGAAAGATAATGCTGAAAAGATTTCAAAAGAAATTGATGGATTAGCAGTTAATGCTGATTTAACTGACTCTGAACAAACTAAAGAACTTTTCAAGCATATAATTGAGAAAGAAGGGAAAATTGATGTTTGTATAGCTAATGCGGGAAAATACCCTAAAGATTATGCTCCATTATGGGAGATTGAAAGTAGTCGATGGGATAATACCATTTCTACAAATTTATCTTTAGCTTTCAATACCTCTCGATATTTTCTAAAACATGCATCTGAAACAAAAAAAGGGTCATTGGTTCTAATTGGGTCAACTGCTGGAATATACGGGGAAGCTGGTCATGCTGATTATGCTGCAGCTAAAGGCGCGATAACTTCTGGACTCTTGCGTACTTTGAAAAACGATGCAGCTCAAATCGGAAATGGTGTTAGAGTCAATGCCATTGCACCTGGGTGGACTGTCAGTCAAAAAAAAATTGATGAAGGCTTAGATCAAAAACGTGTAGAACGAATTACTTCAACCATGTCTTTGAAAAAATTAGCTAAGCCTGAAGACGTTGCAAATTCTGCAATTATGCTAGCTTCAGATTCTCTCTCAGGTCACATAACTGGTCAAGTTATAGAAATTGCAGGAGGGATGGAAGGACGTCAGATAGCTGGGACAAAGTAGGATTTCGAAACTTATTCTTAGGAAGTATAATTCTATCAATAATTATTTCCTTAATTATTAACTTTGCTTACGGTATAGGATTCAATTTAGTTATTTTTGTGGCGATACAAATCTTCGTAACAATTGCTATAACAATGATTTGGCCCGCCCTTAACTCTAAATAATTATAAATAGAAAACGAATAACGTATTTTGGTGGATGATATACCAAAGAAAGTAAGACGTCATGATATCGACTGGCTTAGAGTTATTCTTTTTGCTTTGTTAATCCCATTTCATGTAGGTATCGGAGTTTACTGGGGTGCATATGATTTTGTAGAACCTGAACATGAGTTTGAGGGCGAAAGAAACAGAGAAGCCTTAGATGGAGATGTAGGTGAAGAAGCTACAAACGTATATTCTTTTGCTGGAGATGGTTTCATTTCATACATTTTAACATGGATGCATGAATGGAGATTAGCTGCTCTGTTTATGATAAGCGGAATGGGGACTGCTTTCGCTTTTAAACGGCGTACATGGAAGCTATTTTTGAAAGAACGGTCTAAAAGATTACTAATTCCAATGTTTGTTGGAATATGGACTGTGACGCCTCTGACTTGGATGATTATTCTAAAGTACTTTCCAAGCGGATTGTTAGAAGGAATCTTAGCTTTTTTAGGATTCGGAATAGTAATGACATTAGCAATGGCTATACCATTGGTTAGTAGATATTTATCACTGGGCCATCTGTGGTTCATATGGAGTTTATTTCAGTACTCGCTATTTTTACTTCCAATATTTTACGTAGTACGAAATTATCCTGAAGGAAAGATTGCGAGATTACTCAAAACTACTTTCAGAATGCCGTTCAAACTTGGACCTTTACTAGTTCTTCCTGTAATTCTATCAATATCTGACGTCATTCTCAAACCAATTATGGGAGAAGCAATTGGATTTGGATATGAATGGTTTTGGTACTTGCTAATTTTCTTTTTTGGTTATCTTTTCATAATTGATAAAGAAAGATATTTTCACTTTATTGACAACTCAAGAATACAAATTACTGTAGCTACCATGATCTCTACTTTGGCATTTATTTGGATTAAATCTGAAGAAACAAAAAGTGGAATTCCTTACATTGGAGGAGGATGGGCCGGAGAGGAGTATAAGCAATTGGGAATCGAGTACCATACAAATATGACTTTGATTTCATGCTTTATAACAAGTTTTCACGCTTGGTTTTGGTGCTTATTTGTATTCACTTGGGGTGCTAAATATCTTAACAGGCCAAGTAAAAATTTAACATATCTTAACCAAGGAGTCTACCCTTTTTACATTATTCACCAGCCTATAGTCTACGTGATACTTTTAGTGCTCCTAGGAAGCGGATACTCTAATCTCGTGATTTTAATTTTAGGGACTGCTGTAGTTACTTTTGGTTGTTGGATATTCTTTGAAATAATGAAAAGACATTGGATTACTAGAGCAATGTATGGAATCAAAGAACTTCCGATTAAAAATGAAATAATGACTGAATCTGTACCTGCTGTCGAGGAAAAATAATACTAGTCCTTATATAGGGTCCCTTTGTGCGAGAGACCCTGCAATCACGCAACCAGACGCTCAGGGCAATTATCCCTACACCTCTCGAGGCACTCGTTCTCGACGAGAAACAGCGTCACGGTACGATGTGTAACTTGTAGAAATTACGCCTGGTATACAACACCGTTAGCAACGGTTAGCGATATCTGGAGAGAGAATAAAATGCCAAAACACAACAAACCAAACCGCGGATCTATGGCTTTCAGCCCTCGCAAGAGAGCGCGCTCTGAAACGCCTCATGTCTCTAGTTGGGCTGCTGTCGAAGGTGACGATCCAAAAATCCTTGGTTTTGCAGGATATAAAGTAGGAATGAGCCACATCATGGCTGTAGATTACCGCAAAAAATCTACCACTGCAGGACAAGAAATTAGGATGCCTGTAACCATAGTCGAAATTCCGCCAATGAAAGTAATTGGAGCAAGGGGCTACATTCAGGATACTTACGGATTAAGAACTTTAACTGAAGCTTGGGAAAAGAAAATTGATAAAGATTTAGAGAGAACATTGCCTATTCCTAAAGGTCACAATGCCAAAGCCGCATGGAAGAAAATGTCTGATAGTGACTTGGAAGAAGTTCGACTTTTAGTCCACACACAACCACGAATGGTGACTGGTATTCCAAAGAAAAGACCTGAAATTATGGAAATGGCTGTAGGTGGAGGATCTGTTGATGCACAAATTGAATTCGCAAAGGAAATGATGGGTAAAGAGTTCACCATGTCTGATTTTACTCAAGATGGTGAAATGCTAGATGCTATTGCTGTAACAACCGGATATGGTTTCCAAGGACATGTTAAGCGATGGGGTGTGAAATTATTGACACATAAAAACTCTAAACATCGTAGAATGATTGGAAATTTAGGTCCTTTCAGTCCAGGATATGTTGTTTCCACTGTACCACAAGCTGGTCAGACGGGATACCACCAACGTACTGAATACAATAAAAGACTATTAAAAATTGGAGATAATCCAGATGAAATTAATCCGAAAGGCGGATTTTTGAACTATGGTTTAATTCGTGGAAATTATGCTCTACTACACGGTTCCTTACCTGGGCCAAGTAAAAGACTAATTAGATTTAGAAAAGCAGTTAGATTCCATGGAAAGAAAACTGATTCTGTCGTTGTACCTGAAATTACAATGATTTCACAGGAGAGCCAACAAGGAGTATAATTATGGAAGTACCAATTTATTCAATTAAAGGAAAGGCCTCAAAGAAATCGGCAAAATTGCCTGATGCATTCAGCGAGCCTGTACGTTTAGATTTAATAAGAAAAGCTGTGAGGGCTTCTCGAGCAAACAGAAGACAACCATATGGTGCCTCAAGTCGTGCTGGATTCAGGCATTCTGTTTCATGGCCCGGTAAAGGTCGCGGTATGGCAAGAACTCCTCGTAAAAACGGTGGAGGCGGTCGCGGTGCTCAAGCTCCAAATACAATTGGAGGAAGGCGTGCTCATCCACCAAAAGCTGAAAAAGACTGGAGTCTAAAAATTAATTCCAAAGAAAATAAAAAGGCTTTCAAGTCTGCATTAGCTGCTACCTCACAGGAATCATATGTTCTCGCAAGAGGACACCAAATCCCTGAAAAAGCTACATTGCCTTATGTGGTTGAAGATAAAATAGAAACCTTAGCTAAAGATAACGAAGGTGGATCTCTAACAAAGAGAGCAACTTCACTATTAGAAAATCTTGGATTACTAGAAGATGTAAAGCGCGCACGTGAAGGTAAAGGAATAAGGGCAGGAAAAGGAAAAAGTCGCGGAAGAAAATACCGAACACCTAAATCTGTACTACTCGTTCTTTCTGAAGATAGTGACTCTGAAAGGGCTTTCCGTAACTTATCTGGAGTTGACGTTACTACATCTAAAAACTTGAACACTGAATTGTTAGCTCCTGGTGGAGATCCAGGAAGATTAGTAGTATTCAGTAAATCTGCAGTTTCTGCATTAGGAGAACGATTATGAGCGATCACAAGGTAATTCTAAGTCCTCGCTCAAAAGAAAGAGCATTATACATGCTTGAACAAAATAAATTAGAATTTTACGTTGCAAGAACTGCTTCTAAATTGGACATCAAAGGTGCTGTCAGATCTTTATTCCAAGTAGAAGTAAGTAAAGTCAATACCCGAATTACCAAGGAAGGTAAGTTGGCTATTGTTAAATTAGCTGAAGGACATTCAGCCGAAGATTTGAGTAATAGATTAGGAATATTGTGATAAAATGGGAAAGAGAATAATACCTAGAAGACGCGGACGAGGACGTCGCTACAAGGCAGCTGATAATCGTTTCAAGGGCGATGCCAGGCACCCAAGATCAAAGTCCTCCAGTGGAAAGGTCGTCGAATTATTGCATGACCCTGGTAGAACTGCGCCTGTGGCAAAGGTGGAAGATCAAAATGGAACATATACTATGATTGCGCATGATGGAATGCATGTCGGTCAAGAAGTAAGTGCAGGACATGGTGCTGAACTCGATACAGGAAATACAGCATACATCGGTTCTATACCAGAAGGTACTAAAATTTATAATATTGAAATGAAGCCTGGAGATGGTGGGAAATTAGCAAGAGCGGCTGGAAATGCAGCTACAATTGTTTCCCACGGTAAAAAAACAATTGTTCGTTTACCTTCCAAGGCGCAAAAAGCATTCGATAATATGTGCAGAGCCACCATTGGCTCAGTTGCAGGCTCAGGAAGAGGTGAAAAACCTATTGCAAAAGCAGGAAAGAATTTCTACCGAAATAGAGCTAGACCAAAGATTTGGCCTAAGGTAAGAGGAGTTGCTATGAATGCTGTAGATCACCCGCATGGAAGTGGGCGAAAACAAACCATTGGTATCAATTCTACAGTTTCTAGAAATGCTCCACCTGGAAGAAAGGTTGGACACATTGCTGCAAAGAGAACAGGAGCTAAACGATAATGGCCCGTAGAACGAAAGGTCTTGCTACGCCAAAAGCTGCAAGAAGGAGAGAGAGAAAAAGGAAGGCAGGTATTCAAGTCCGCAGAAAGAAAGAATTTACTTACCGCGGAATGACTATAGATAAATTAAAAGAATTAACCTTCGAAGAATTTATTGCCATTGTACCTTCAAGACAACGAAGATCGTTTAAGCGTGGCTTGAGCATGGAACAAGCAAAAATTATTAATGATTCTAACAATAAACCGGATAAAGTTATTCGAACACATCGTAGAGAAATGATTATCATTCCTCAATTTGTAGGAAGAAAATTTGGTGTATATAATGGTAGAGAATTTGTAGATCTTGAAATTCTCCCGGAAATGATTGGATTGTACTTTGGAGAATTGGCTCCTACAAGAACATCCCCTACACACACAGGACCTGGTGTCGGTGCTACCAAGTCGTCTAAATTTATGCCGTTGAAGTGATATTATGAAAGGATTCTCATACCCATACAACCCCGAAATACATGCTGCTGCTCGCGGAACTGGATTGAATGTCTCTCCTAAAGCTGCTAGAGAAGTTTGTCATGCTCTTAAAGGAATGGAACTTGAAAAAGCTAAGAGTTACTTAGAAAGAGTAATGGATCTTGAACAAGCCGTACCTTTCAAACGCCATGATGGTAAAGTCGGTCACAGAAAAGGTAAAGGAATTTCAAGTGGAAGATTCCCTGTGAAAACTGCTGCTGCAATTTTAAAAGTTATTGAATCTGCAGGAAATAACGGAGAAGCTCTTCACATTGACATTGAAAATTGGAGAATAGCTCATATCGCTACATCTCGCGGAGTGAGATTTGAAGGTAGATTCCCACGAGCTAGAGGTAGAGCTACGCCAAAAATGCGCGAAAGTGCAAATGTTGAAGTGGTATTGGAGGAAGTTAAATGACCGTCGTAAAAGAAATGATAAAAGAACGTGTACGTAGAGCACAAGTACATGATTACGTTCAAAAGAAGACTAGCAGAGCTGGATTTGGCGGACTATCTATACAGAGAACTCCCCTAGGAACTCATGTTAGAATTGCAGCTGAAAGACCGGGACTTGTTATCGGAAGAAAAGGTAGTGATATTCAAAAATTAACTGAAGAATTAGAAAGAAAATTCGGTTATGAAAATTTGCAAGTTGAAGCTGGCGAAGTTAATAATTTTGCTCTTAACCCATTAATCATGGCTGCAAAAGTAGCAAATGCTCTTGAGAGAGGATGGAATTACAGAAGAGCTGGAAATTCTATGTTGCAAAGAATTATGGATTCTGGAGCAAGAGGATGTCAGATTACAATTGCTGGTAAGTTAACTGGATTAAGACACCGAACTGAAAAGTTCTTATCTGGGCACATTAAATTCTGCGGTGAAACTGCACTGGAATTAATGGATGTTGGAATAGCTCAAGCTAAACTAAAACCTGGAACAATCGGAGTCAAAGTAGCAATTATGCGTCCCGATGCTAAACTACCTGACGAAATTGAAGTTACTCCACTTCCTGAACCTGTCGTAGAAGTCAAAGAAGAAGAATCTACTGAGGAGGAACCTACTGAAGAAGTCAAAGAGGAAAAGACTGAAGATACTAAAGTAGAAAAGAAAGCTAAAGCTGATAAAAAAGAGAAAAAATCTGAAAAGAAAGGTGATGATAAATGAGTTTGAAAAAACCTTTTGAATTAAGAGAAATGCAACCTGAAGAAAGGGAATCTAGATTAAGAGAATTACGTTCTGAATTAATGAACGAAAGAGGAGTTGCATCAATGGGAGGACAACCTACGTCACCTGGAAGGATGAGAGCTTTGAAAAAACAAATTGCACGATTAACTACCATTATGAGAGAAATTGAATTGGAGGAAGAAGCTTAGATGGTAGATATTGATCCTCTAACTGGCCTTCCTAAAGAATTACTCGCAATGGAAGAGATAATTAGAGAGCAACAATCAATTAAGGTTCATATTGAAAAGCGTAGATATGGAAAATTAGTTACTATCGTTGATGGTATCGGTAAAAGTGTAGACATTAGTGATTTGGCAAAACAGCTCAAGACTAAATGCGCTACTGGTGGAACTTCGAAAGGCGGTATTATTGAACTGCAAGGAGATCACACTAAAAAAGTTAATGAAGTTTTAACAGATATGGGTTTCCCCGTGGAGGTACAATAAATGGATGGAAGAGATGAATTTATGGGTGAACATGTAACTGTGTCTGAACATTCTGATCCAAGTATTCAAGGAATTTCTGGGAAGATTGTCGACGAAACTCGAGAGACTATTACTATTTTCTCAAATGGGAAAGCTAAAATGGTCAGTAAGCGACCTGGTAAATTCATGTTCAAAAATGGAGAGCTTGAAGGAAATAAAATTGCTTACAGGTCTCAAGACCGAATTAAAAAGGTGAAAGCATGAGTAAAGATAAGCCACGAGACATAGGAGTTGATGTTAACGCTCCCGCCAACCCATGGGATGGGGACACTAACGATCCTTTCTTTGGAACACTTTCTGTAAGAGGTCAAGTTCTACGAGGAATTGTTGTAAAAGCTAAAGCTCAAAAAACCGTTGTTGTTCAAATCAACAAAATGAAATATGATTCTAAGTATGAAAGATATGCTAGAAGCTCATCTAAAATTAGCGCTCACAGCCCTGCCAGTGTTGGAGCCAACGAAGGTGATGCTGTAACTATTATGGAATGCAGACCCTTGTCTAAGACCAAATCATTCGTTGTTATCGAAAGGAGAGATCCATGAGAGCAATTGCAGGAAGACAAATGAGAGGTTTGCCACAAGGTGCTAGAATCGATTGTGTCGATAATAGCGGAGCAAAAATTGTAGAAATTGTTACTGTTTTAAATTACAAAGGTGTACACCGAAGATCGCCTGCTGCTGGAGTTGGTGATATGGTGATTGCGTCTGTCAAAAAAGGAAACCCAGAAATGCGAAGACAGCTTGTTAGGGCTGTTATCGTAAGATGCCGCAGGCCTTTCAGAAGAGCTGACGGTACTATGGTCCAATTTGAAGACAATGCTGCGGTTTTGACAAATGAACAAGGTGAAACTAAAGGGTCTGGAATCAAAGGACCTGTATCAAGAGAAGCTGCCGAAAGATGGCCGCGTATAGCTGCTGCAGCAACAACGATAGTATGAGGATTAAATGAGTTCAAAACAACCACGAAAACAGAGACTAGCCCATTATACGGCGCCTTATCACAGAAGACACCGTGAAATGTCTTCTCCAATTGATAAAGGTCTTAGAGAAAGGCAATTATCAAGAGGGTTCATGTACCCAAGAGCTATGCCTGTGAAAAAAGGCGATAGAGTTATGATTGTTAGAGGCGAAGGAAAATCTAAATCTGCTACTGCTGTATCATTAGTTGATCGTAAAGCCAGAAAGGTCTATGTTGAAGGATTTACTTATTTCAAATCAGATGGAACTGAATTACAAAGGCCTATTGATGCTTCAAATTTAGTTATTATCAATCCTGATTGGTCTGATATTAGAAGAAGAAAAATATTGAACCGAATTAACGAATCTGTAGATTGGACTGATGAAGTTATATCTGATCTTGAAGCTGCAGAAGATGAATATGAAGCTGAAAATGTAGAACCTTCTGAAGAAAAAGACGAAGGTAACGAAGAAGAAATTACAGAAGAAAAAGCTGCTGAGAGTAAAAAAGAAGAAGTTTCTGAAGAAACTGATTATTCAAAAATGTCTGTTTCTGAATTGAAGGATTTATTGAAAGAAAAAGGATTGCCTGTCAGTGGAAAGAAAGCCGATCTAATTGAAAGATTGCAAGGAGATTCAAAATGAGTAGTGGACATCTTAAGAGACTAGTTGCCCCTCGTTCTTGGAATATAGCTAGAAAAGAACGAACTTGGACTACAAAGCCTATGCCTGGAAAGCACTCTTTGGAAGGTGCATTACCTATCTCAACAATTTTGAGAGATTACTTGAAAGTCTGCGATAATAATCGTGAAGCTAAAATAATTCTACATAATGGAGAAGTGTTAATTGACCAAAGAGTTGTACGTAAACCAAAATCTCCGGTAGGGCTTATGGACGTTATTTCTCTGCCAAAAATTAAAATGCATGTTAGAGCTATGCTAGATAAGCATGGTAGAATTGAATTTGTTCCAATTAAAGCTACTGAAGCAAAATGGAAACTCGTAAGAGTAGAAAATAAAAGAAACATTAAAGGAGGCCACGTGCAAATTAATTTACACGATGGTACAAATATTTTATCAAAAGAAGAGCTCAAAACTGGAGATGTTTTACAACTAAATCTTCCTGATTTAAAAGTAAAGAAAGTACTGAAATTTAAGAAAGGAGCGCAAACATTGATTATTGGTGGAAGTCACGTAGGTTCAATAGCTACTATTAAGGATGAAGAAACTACGAGAAGTACAAAGCCAAATCTTGTAATGTACGATGGATTCCAAACAATTAGACCATATTCATTTGTTGTTGGGGAAAAGAAAGCAATGGTTTCCCTTCCGGAGGTTAAAGTATGAATCCTATGAAAGAATTGAGAATAGCTAAAGTTGTTCTTAATATTGGAGTAGGGGAAGCCGGTGAAAGATTGGGTAAAGCTGAAACTGTTCTTGAAAAATTGAGCGGATGTAAGCCTGTTCGTACTTTATCAAAATCAACCAACCGTGATTTAGGAATTCGATTAGGGATGCCTATCGGATGTAAGGTTACTCTAAGAGGAGAAAATGCAATGAAATTCCTAAAAGAATCATTATGGGTAAGAGAAAATAGATTACCTGCATACTGCTTCTCAAAAACCGGCGGAGTTAGTTTTGGTATACCTGATTATACTGGTTACAAAAATGAAAATTATGATCCAGATATTGGGATATTCGGATTAGATATCGCAGTTGCTTTTGAACGCCCCGGATATCGAGTTGCAAGAAGGAAAATTAAACATAATAAAATTGGCAAAAATCACCGTATTAACGCTGAAGAATGCCAAGAATATATGACAAAAACATTCAACTTGGAGGTATTCAAGGTATGAACGTCGATGACGTAAAGATTAAGGTCAGAGAAGTTTATCGTGGACGCATTGTAGGATGTGTTCTATGTGACAGAAAACGCGGACTTGTACGCAGACATGGACTAAATTTGTGTAGGCAATGTTTTAGAGACAAAGCCACCGAACTTGGTTTCAAAAAATATGATTGAGGTATAAATGAGACACGATTCACTATCTGATGCGCTAATAATAATCAAAAATGCTGACCACGTTGGTAAAGATTCAGCTGTTGTTCCAGCTTCAAGATTAATTGGAGATGTTCTAAAACAGTTAACTGAAAAAGGATATCTAAATAATTATGAATATGAGGATAATGGTAAAGGAGGAATTTTCAATATCTCCCTTAACGGTAGGATTAACGGTTGTGGTGCAATTAAGCCTAGATTCTCAGTTAAGTTAAAAGAAATGGAAAGGCATGAAGCTAGATATTTACCTGCAAAAGATTTCGGTATTTTAATTCTTACAACTCCTTTCGGAGTTATGAATAATGACGCTGCTAAAGAAGCATCAACAGGAGGGAAGCTACTAGCTTACGTTTATTAGATGTTAATTAACGAATTAATTTACAATGTTGAATTGCCAGAAGGCGTTACTTTCTCTGTAAATAATCACGAAGCAAAGCTTTCAGGGCCTCGAGGAGACTTAAGCCGTATTTTCAAACACTCCATGATCTCTTTATCTGAAGATAATGGGAATATTAAATTGGTTGGAAAGAAACTACGAAGAAAAGAAAAGGCTCTAATCGGAACTTGGAGAGCCCACTTGAAGAATATGGCTCAAGGTGTTTCCTCTGGATTTCTGTATGAAATGAAGATTGTTTTTGCTCACTTTCCTATGAAAGTTGCCGTGAAAGGAAATGTTGTGGATATTGCTAATTTCTTAGGTGAAAAAACTACCAGACATGCAAACATTTGTGGAGATTCTAAAGTTATCGCAAAAGGCGATAAAGTAACTATCGAAGGAAATAATGTTGAAGATGTTGGCCAGACTGCCGCTAATTTAGAACAAGCAACAGTTGTTAAAGGAAGAGATATCCGAGTTTTCCAAGATGGAATTTATGTTGTATCTAAAGGAGCTGCACAATGACCGATGAAGAATACAAACCAAGACAGAAACCTGTTTTAAGTAAAGAACAGAAAACTGATCTATCAAAAAGAAACCGTATGTCACATAAAAGACCTAATTTTAGAAGACAGAACTGGTTTAGATACAAAAGACTAGGACAAAAATGGAGACGCCCTCGTGGAATACACTCAAAAATGAGAAGGCACTTCAAGTATAGAATACCTGTAGTCCAAGTTGGCTTTAGAGGGCCTGCAAGTGTTAGAGGTTTACATCCTTCTGGCTTTGAAGAAGTTTTAGTTTATAATCCTAAAAATTTAGAAGATGTTGATCCTAAAGCCCAAGCTATCCGAATTTCAAGTAAAGTTGGCGATAAAAAACGCGAAATGATTGTTCAAAAAGCTGATGAACTGAAAATTCGTGTACTTAATAGGAGAGATCTATGAATTTATCATATCAGAGAAGAGTTGCTGCTACAGTTCTAAAATGTGGTGTAAATCGCGTTTGGATTGATGACCGTCCTGAAGTTCAAGAAAGAATTTCTGAAGCTGTAACAAGAGATGATGTAAGATTGCTCATTGTCCAACGCTTTATCCGTAAACATCAGAAAAAAGGCATTTCTCGAGGTCGTGCAAAAGCTATGGCTGTTCAACGTTCTAAAGGACGTAGAAAAGGTCATGGATCAAGAAAAGGGCACGGTGGGGCAAGAACTCCAAAGAAAGAGGCATGGATGACTAAAGTACGTGCGTTACGCAGAGAATTAAATTCTATGAGAGATGAAAAAATTATTGATGCTTCGCAATACAGATTGTATTATCGTAGAGCGAAAGGTGGAGTCTACAATTCAAGAAACCATTTAAGATATAACATGGAAATCGATGGAATTAAATTAGGAGGTAAGAAATAATGCCAAAGAGAATGCACTTTGCTCGCAGAAGGAAAGGTGTAACTAATTATCGTAAAAGATTAGCTTTACTCAAATCTGGGCTTCCAAGGGCTGTAGTTAGATTTACAAATTCCAAAGTAATGGTTCAAATTAGTGATTTTGAAGGTAAAGGCGATCGCGTATTAGCTTCAGCTTCATCTGCAGATTTAGAAAAGATGGGTTGGAAAAACTCAAAAACAAACCTTCCTGCTTCATACCTCTCCGGAAAATTAGCTGCTAAGAATGCTATTAAAGCTGGAGTTTCTTCTGCTGTTTTGGATATTGGAAGAATTACTCCTATTTCAGGAAATCGGGCTTTTGCTGTTCTAAAAGGTCTTGTAGATGGAGGTTTAGAAATTCCTCATTCTGAAAGTTCATACCCTTCTGACGATCGAATTAATGGAAGTCATATTTCTGAAAAAATTGTAAAAGATTTTGATAAAGTTTCTAAAAAAATGGATGGTAAGAAATGAGTGAAGAAGTAAAGAAAACAGAGAATAAAAAATCTGAATCTAAAAATACTAATTCTAGGTATAAAGGTAAAGGACCTAACAAAGATAATAGGCAGAAAAGAGGGCCTCCTCTATCTCCAGCTCAACAACGCAGAAAGGCTGCTGAAGAAAGAATATCAAATTGGACGCCAAAAACTGAATTAGGGCGTAAAGTTGTTTCTGGTGAAATTACTACTATTCAAGATGCTCTTGCAACTGGATTACCTCTAAGAGAAGCTCCGATTGTTGATTTACTTATAACTGATTTAATGGAAGAAGTAATTGATATTCACATGGTTCAAAGAATGTCTGATTCCGGTAGAAGAGTTCGCTTTGCTGTTACAACTATAGTTGGAAACGGTGACGGTGTTGTTGGAATTGGCCGTGTATCTGGAAAGTTAGTTAGGCCTACAATAACAAAAGCTCTAGATCGTGCAAAATTAAATATTATTGAAATTCGCAGAGGAAGCGGCTCATGGGAATGCTCTACTGCAGTTCCAAACTCACTTCCTTTTGAAGTTTCAGGACGAACTGGGTCTACAAGAGTTAGAATTAAGCCAGCTCCGCCAGGTGTTGGGCTTGTTACAAACCAAGTTGGTCAAATTATGCTAAAGCTTGCTGGTGTCGAAGACGCATGGTCTTTCACACGCGGTCAAACTCAAACCATTTACAATTTTGCTAGCGCAATGTTTAAAGCATTAGAAAAAACAAGATCTACAAAATTATTACCTGGTCAAAAAGAGTTCCACAATATGATTAAAGGAGTGAAACAAGAATGAGCTGGGCAGTAGTTCGAGTTAGAGGATCCGTTAACGTAAATCCTAAAATTAAAGAAACTATGAGATTAATGAAATTGAATAGAGTAAACCACTGTGTTATTGTTCCTGAGAATGATACATACACAGGTATGCTAAATATCATTAAAGATTACGTGACTTGGGGAGAAATAGATGCTGAAACTACCGAACTTTTACTACAAAGTTCAGGTAAAAGTAGCGGAAATGCGGAATTTGCTAAAGAACACTTGAAAGAAACTTCTTTCAAAACAATGAAAGCTTTAGCCAAAGGATTAACAGAGGGAAAAACCGTCATGAGGGATGTCCCCGGTTTAAAACCATTATTTAGATTGCACCCTCCTCGAAAAGGATATGAGGGAATTAAACGCAGTTTCAAAGAAGGTGGAGCTTTAGGATACAGAGCTGAAAAGATTAATGCCTTACTAAGGAGGATGCAATATGCCCAGGCGTAAAGCATTGAAAACTGGAAGTCGAACTCGCGGCAGAGGTCACAAAAAAGGCCGTGGAGCTGGATTAAGAGGTGGTCGTGGAAACGCAGGCTGCCATAAAACAAAACGCATTATGTATGAACGAGTTGGACGTGTATGGGGAGCTCATGGATTTAAGAGACCTCAAACTGTAGTCATGGCAAATAATGCAATTAATTTGAAAGTTATTGAAGAGAGTGCAGCTGAATGGGTTGACCAAGGAAATGCATCTAAAAAAGGAAAAACCGTATCTATTGATTTAAAGAAAATGGGATATGATAAATTATTAGGTACTGGCGTGCCTAGTCAAGCTTATAAAATTACTATAAGTGCTGCCTCTGCGAAGGCCGTGGAAAAAATTGAGGCGGCTGGTGGAGAGATTATAAGTGGCTGAAGAAAATATACCTAGAAACCCCGCACAGGCAATCTTGCCTTGCTTATCTATGATATTTCTATATTTGCTATGGTACAACTGGAAATCTCCTGAGAGCGTAAGTGCTACCCTCATGGGTATTGGAACAATTGGAATTACTTGGCTTGTCTATATGGGAGCTTCTTATTCTGGCGAAGGATCTAAACTTCATGGATTAAAACCTATAATTGGAAGAATGCCTACTGTACAAAAACCAGAAGGGCACGTCCATTTTAGAACAAAAATGACATGGACTTTGGCCATTCTTATTGTTTATTTTGCTATGACTAACGTAGCTTTGTATGGCCTTGGTGGAGAAACAATTGATTTGTTCAGTCAATATCGAGCAATTCTAGCTGGTGCAAGTGGAAGTTTGATGCACTTGGGTATTGGACCTATTGTTACTGGAAGCATTATCATGCAATTATTCACCGGTGCAAAGATTATTAATTTAAATCTACAAGATCCGCGCGATAAGGAGATATATCAGGGAACTCAAAAAGTATTAGTAATTGTAATGATTATTGTTGAGTCTGTACCTCAAGTATTTGGATTTTTAGAACCTAGCTCAGCTCTCGTTGCTGAAGTTGGTCTTAGCTGGGCCAGAATGACTATTATTACTCAATTAGCAATTGGATCATATCTTGTATTCTTAATGGATGAAAGTGTGTCTAAATGGGGTATTGGATCTGGTATTTCTCTGTTTATTGCTGCTGGAGTTTCTCAGGCTATATTTACGGGAACTTTGAATTGGGAACCAGCGCCAGGAAGTGGTACTGAAACGCCTTCTGGAACTCTTCCTATGATTTTATGGTATCTTAAAAATTCTTCTACGAGTGACTTGAGTGGTGGCGGTTATGAAGCTATTTTGCTTGCACCTCCTAACCCATTAGTCGCTTTGATTGGAACTTTTATTGTATTTTTGATTGTGGTTTATGTAGAATCTTCAAGAATTGAATTACCTCTAGCTCATGGAAAAGTTAGAGGTGCAAGAGGTAGATATCCAATCCGATTAATCTACGCAAGTAACATTCCTGTGATTTTGATGGCTGCATTGTTGGCAAACGTAAACATGTTTGCTCTTTTATTCTGGTCACATCCTAGTATGTCAAAATGGCCTATTTTAGGTCACAATTGGAGATTGGGGGCTTTTGATACTACTGATGGAAGTAATCCAGTACCTACGATGGGGTTAGCTTACTACGTAAATCGGCTGGCTGGTCTACAAGATTGGTTCTTACCTTTGGTAAGTCCCGATAAATATGGTGCATACATGGGCGACCACGAACCATGGCAGCTTGTGGCTCACATTGTCATTTACATGTCTATTATGGTCTTTGGATCTATTGTTTTTGCTAAGTTTTGGATTGAAACAACAAATATGGGTCCTGAAGCTGTAGCGAAGCAAATTCAAGGCTCAGGCATGCAAATTCCAGGGTTCCGAAGAGACCCAAGAATTGTTGAAAAGGTTTTAGAAAGATACATTCCTACTGTTACCGTTTTCAGTGGAGCTGTTGTTGGATTCTTAGCTGCTGGAGCTGATATGATTGGTACTGTTGGACAGTCGTCGGGTACAGGAGTGCTACTTACTGTCGGAATTATGATACGTATGTATGAACAAATTGGAAAAGAACAAATGATGGAAATGCATCCTGTTCTTCGAAGTTTCTTCGGCGAGGATTAATGCCCATTTACGGCGAATCTATTATCGAAGATGATTGTTTTATTGATTCAGATGCTTTAATTGGTTATCCTCACTCAAAAGAATTAGAAAAAGAATCTAAAGAAATTGCAGGATGTGAGATTGGGGCTGGATCAATTATAAGGCCTGGATCAATATATTCTACAGCTAAATTAGGTAAAAAAACTAGAACTGGTCACAATTTTCTTGTTCGTGAGAATACTACAATAGGAGATGGATGCTTGATTGGAACTAATGTTGTTATAGATAATGATTGTACCATTGGAAATTATTGTAGTTTTCAAACTGGAGCATACATTCCTACTGGAACAGTTATTGGAGATAGAGTATTTCTTGGTCCAAATGCATCGCTAACAAATGATAAAATGCCTTTAAGAACTGAATATCATTGTGACCCTATTACTATTGAAGACGATGTTTCTGTTGGGTCTAATGCAACTATAATGCCTGGATTAACAATTGGAGAAGGTGCATTCATTGCAGGAGGAGCTGTTGTTACCAAAGACGTTCCTGCTTGGCATATGGCAAAAGGATGTCCTGCAGTTTTTAGTAAACTACCAGATAATTTAAAAAAACCTAATAGGTTGGGGCCGTAGAATGAGTATTGTAATCGTAACTGGAGTTCCTGGCGTTGGAAAAAGCACCGTCATGAATGCTGCAAAAGATTTTGGTTATAATATTGTTAACTTTGGAACGACTATGTTCGAAGAAGCTCAGAAAGAAGGCGTTTCTAATCGAGATGATTTGAGAAAACTCCCTGTTGACGTTCAAAAAAGATTACAAAAACAAGCGGGTGAAAAAATAGGCCAGATGGATAATGTAATAGTTGATACTCATGCTTCTATACTTACACCTTCGGGATATCTTCCAGGGCTCCCTGAATGGACTGTTAAAGCAATTATGCCTAATACAATTGTACTTGTTGAAGCCCTTCCTGAAGAAATTGAAAATAGACGTTCTAAAGACACTTCAAGAGCTCGAGATAAAGATGATATTGGGTTGCACCAAAGAATCAATAGAGAATATGCTATTGCTGCAGCTTTTATGACTGGGGCAACGGTCGGATTTGTGCCTAATAATGACAATAAAATAGAAATTGCTGTTGAAAAATTCAAAAAAATTCTTAATAAATGAGTGAAGAAAAAGTAGATGCTGAAGAAGAATTGCAACCTCCTGCAATCGGAGGTACTTTTCTAACAATGATGTTTATGCTTTGGATAATTATTAATCCTGATTTAAGAGATTTTATGGGTGAATCTGCTGGTTCAGTGTTGGAACCTAGAATAACATTTGATCATCAATACCCTGTGCTTACTTTTCTCTTTGCAGGAATAATTATGATTTCATTCACAACTATCATTCGTCACTTCATTATTGACTGGGAAAAAATGGCTGAAATTCAAACTAAAATGGGAGCGTACAATAAAGCAATGGGAGAAGCAAGGCAAAGTGGAAACGAAGCCAAAATGAAGAAACTATTTGCGATGCAACCTCAAATTATGCTATTACAAAGTGAAATGATGTCTAATCAAATGAAACCAATGGCTTTCACAATGATAATAGCAATACCTATCATTATGTGGCTACGAATATTTGTCAATGGTTTAGACTTGCAAGTAATTTCTTTACCTTGGGAACCAAATTATAGTTTAGATGATGATTTATGGATTTTACCACATTGGATCTTGGTTTACTCTGGATTGTCCTTACCTTTCGGGCAAATAATTATGCGTATCTTGAAAATTAGCTCAAACCGTGGAAGTGGTTCAGTAACTGAAATTGTTAATTAACTTCTATTTCCAAAACCTTTCTAAAGTAAGTCTTTCAAAAAAAAACTTCTCTTCACGTATAATTTCCCTTTTCCAATTTACATTTAAATTTTTCATCTTACTTGAAAGTATAAGATATATATTTCCGCCAGTCTTAAGGTATTCTTCGGCTTTAGACAATAATTCTATTGTAAATTCTGAACCTGTAGGACCTCCTTCGACTGCCAAGGCTAATTCTGGATCATTGTACTCTTCTGTTGGAGGCAAATAGGGAGAATTACAAACTATGAAGTCAAATTTACGACCTTTAACTTTTTCAAACATATCTCCTTCTAAAACTTCAATATCCACTTGATTTTGATTTGCATTAAATTTTGTAGCCTTTACAGCTTTAGGATTGATATCAACGGAAGTTACAGTGTTTCCTCTTTTAGCTAAATGTATAGAGATTATTCCTGAACCGCAGCCTATCTCTAACACTGAGCCTAATTCTTCTGGAAGGTAATTACAGGCCAGCCAGGAATCTTCTGCAGGTTCATAAACTCCTTCAAAATTTTCTATTTTAATCTCTTCCATAATCAACCATAAGAAAGGTTATATAACCATTTATTTAAACATATATAACTTATGGTATGGAAGAAAGGAAAAAAACCAGAGCAATATCTGTTCACAATTACTGATGAATTTTCTGATAATTGGAAATCTTTCAAAGAAAAAGCCAAAGACAATAACCAAAATATTAGCGAACTATTAAGAAATACAGTAAGTTCGAAATTAAAAAATAATACGGCTAAAAAGGCCCTAGTCCTAAGTCCTCACACTGACGATGCAGAATTAGGTTGCGGAGGAACTATTGCCAAACTTATTGAAGAAGGTTGGAAAGTCCATGTGATTTATTTTAGTGCTGTGGCTGAAAGATATCCTAATTTAGTTGAAGAAGCTGCAAACTCAGGTAAAATATTAGGCATTACTCATGAAGTTTTAGACTTTCATACTCGATTTTTCCCAAGAGATAGGCAAGAAATCTTACAAGCACTATATGATCATTCTAGAAGTATAGATTATGACTTAGTTTTCACTCCCACAACTACAGACATTCACCAAGACCATGGTGTCGTGACAGCTGAAGCCAAAAGGGCTTTTAGAAATTGTACTTTACTTGGATACGAACTGCCTTGGAATAATCTATCTGTTTCACTAAACTGCTTTATCCCGCTTGAAGAAAGGCACATAAAGAAAAAAATACTGGCCTTGGATTGCTACGATAGTCAGAAACATAACCCTTATTTTAGTGAGAAATTTTTTAGATCTGTAGTAAAGATGAGAGGTATACAATTATCAAGTCCTTTTGCTGAAGGATTTGAGACGATTAAAGTGAGGTTAGATCAACTGTTATGACGAAAATTGCGATGGTTTTAGGTCATGATTTACTAATTCCAAATGAAGACACTAGGGTTTATCGAGAAGCTTTAGCTCTAATTAAGGGAGGATACGAAGTAACTGTTTTTTGCTGGTCCAGACGATTAGAGAAATATGATACAAAATGGGAAGTTGAGAGAGACGGAATTAAGGTTGTTCGTATTTTTGAAGATTTGAAAGGAGGGTTCTTTTCCAAAGTTAAAAGTTTTAGAAAAGCTCTGAAAAAGCTTGAGGAAAAAGTGGCTGAGTATGAGCCTGATATTATTCATGCCCACGATTTAGAAGTTCTTGATGTTGCTGTAAATATTAAAAATAAAACGGGTACTAAGATTATCTTTGATTCTCACGAGGATTGGCCAATGATGGAGAGTGTTCAAAATTGGTTTATTGGAAAATATTATGAAAGAAAACAGAAAAAATTAATTGGAAAAGTAGATGCAATGTTCACTGTTTCAGATGAATTAGCTCTTCGATTAGGGGGCGGTACAGTTTTGTATAATTCTGAACTATTAGAAACTGTCAAAGAATCCGTTTTACACGATAGATTCGGTTTAGATGGGATAGTTGCAGGCTATATTGGAGGTTTAAGAAAACCTATACTAGAAGAAATACTAGATGCTGCGTCTAAAGTTAATGCATTGAGTGTTTTGATTGTTGGAGGGCCTCCTAAAGGACATTCAGGATATACGGACATGATTTCTGAACTTGAAGAGTTGGCCTTAGAAAAAGGAGCTAATGCTAAGTTTACTGGGCCTTTACCATATAGTATGATGAATGAATGCTACGCTGCATGCGATATTCTAATGGTAGGTCATTATGTTGATGAAAGAATGAGAGGCTATGCCTTGCCAAAGAAATTATTAGATGCTATGGCTTACAAAGTTCCTGTTATTGTGGGGCCTTATGAAGCTCGTCAAAAAATAGTTGAAAGATATGAATGTGGCCTTGTAACTGAAGATTGGGCTGATGCCTTGACTACTCTAGCTAATGATAAAGAACTTAGGAAAAAAATGGGTGAAAATGGCTATAAAGCATTTAAAATGAATTACTCATGGGAACTTCAAGAGAAAAAAATGCTCGAAGTATATGACGAAATGTTGAAAGGGGAAGGACAATGAGAGTTCTGTTAACAGGAGTAGGATGTCCGGGAGCTCATGCCCTAATTTCAAACTTAAAATTACAAGATAAAAGTATGTTCATATTAGGCACAAATGCAAATGAGCAAGCTATCGGTAGGTGGTTATGTGACGATTTTGCAGTAGTTCCCTGGGCTTACGAAGAAAATTATGTTGATTCTATAATTAATTTGGTCAAAAGAAATAATATTGATATTGTATTTCCGCAAACTTCTTGGGAAATGTTTCACATTTCAAAAGCCGCTAAGGAAATTGAAAAACACTGTAAAATATTAGCCTCAAAGCATGAACTGGTAGCTATCTGTGAAAACAAATATCTAATGTATAAACACTTTGAAGGAAAAATTAGTGTTCCTGAATTTTATTTAGTTAAAAATATGGTTGAACTAATTAAAGCTGCTGAAAAATTGGGTTACCCTGAGAAAGATGTTGTCTTCAAACCTCCAGAAGGTAAAGGCGCCCGAGGAGTGAGAATTTTAACCGAAAAATCTGATAGATATGATCTTTTGTTTAATGGAAGGCCTTTTGCAAAATATATATCAATGGATGAACTCAAATCTACCGTTGGTGAAAAAGAAATCCCAGAACTAATGGTAATGGAATATCTGGAAGGTGTAGAATTGAAAATTGATCCTGTTCTTCAAAAAGGAAAAATGCTAACTTGCTCCGTCAAAAATAGATTGAATTTTGCATCTGGCTTAGCGATGGGTTTTGAAATGATAAAAGATGATGAAGCTCTTGACTATGCAAAAAAGTTATTGAAACATCTTCCAATGGATTATTGCATTGATATTTCAACTAGGGGTGGAATGCTGATGGAGATTAATCCTCGTGTTTCAACATATATTTATGGAAAGAATTATTGTGCTCCATATCTGTCTTTGAAACTAGCAATGGGTGAAATGTCTGTCGATGAGGTTCAGGCTTTCCAAGATAAGCTTCCAATTGGTAAGAAGATGTTTAGGTATTATGGCCAAATAGATTACTAAAAAATTCATTCAAATGCAACTTATCTCACATATTTCTCTCCGCTTTTTATATTATTTGGAATACTAACGGTCATGTTTGATTATGTAAGACGAAAGTAACCTCCCGTTTGATGTAGAGGGGGCACCCCGTTGTATTGTAGGGTAGGGCGTCTACAAATTTTAGGAAATTGATATATTATCTCCCAAATAGCCAATAAAAGAAGCCACCGATATCGGGTTTTTCACAAGGACAACGTTGTTTTTTTGGTATGCCTCCAAGTACCTTTTCGATATGCTGGCCACATCCAGCCCAAGTTGCTTTTTGGCACCTCCGACAGGTTACTTTTCTACACATATTTTTTGCACGTTAT
>JAPOKN010000031.1 GCA_029977605.1 Methanobacteriota archaeon | reverse complement strand
GGGACAGAGTAATCTTTTCTAAAATCCATTCCGATATAAGCTAAATCTTCAATTGCAAGAATTTCGTTAGTATCACAAATATCTGCAATTTCTTTTAGCTCAAAATCGTTTAGACAGGACCAGCTAGGGTTATTAGGCGATGACCATAATATTCCACCAATTTGTCCACTTTCAACATTTTTTTTTATCTCAGTTATTAATTTTTCGCCTCTATAATCGTATAAATCAATTCCAACTGCCTTAAGTCCTAAAAATTTAGCTTGATATCTTGTTACGGGGAATGTAGGATCCAAGTAAAGGATTGTTTTTTTGCCCTTTATCATATTTCCCGCTAATGCCTGAGAAATATATCCTCCTTGGAGTGAACCGCATGTAGGGATTATATGTTTATTTTCTAAGTCTAAATCTAAGAAAGCTTTTGCAAATTCACGTCCTGCCTTTTTCAACTCAGGGATTCCATCGAACGGAGGATAAAATCCTTGCAATCCTTTATCGATTGCTTCTTTTTCGGCTACTTTAGCAATATCAGAAGTAGGGATATTAGGGATTCCCATTTCCATTCTAACAAATTCTATGTTGTGTTTATTGTTGATTATTGTTGCTAGTCTATTAGTTTCTCTAATAGATAAGTTTTTTGAGTTAAATCCAGTTTCATTAAATATTTCATCCAAATGTTGCTTTTCTAAGGGAATATTTTCAGCCAAATTTTTTCTCCTACTTTTCATTTAAGCCAGCCCTTTCAAAAAGCTTTACATAATTTTATAAATAAGTTATTAATTAATATAAGTGATTAATATGATGCCAGTGGAATTGAATGGAACTTTGATTAAAGAGCTAAGAGGAAGGACTTGTAGAATTTTGTCAGATGAAGGTTGGACTCAGTCCAATTTAGGTAAGGCTCTAGGAGTTAGTCAGGTAATGGCTGGGAACTATTTGCACACTTTGCCTAAAAAATATAGTGAGCCTATTGAAAGTAATTTGCAAGAAGCTTCTATGTCATTAGCAGACATTTTAAAATTACAAGAAGTATCTAAATGGTCACTAAATATTACTGTAGATGAACAAGTAATTAATATTAACTTTCCTTTACAAGATGATAAAGAGCAAATTCTTAGCCAATTAACTGCTGTACGAAGACGTTTAGAAGTTGCTTTGCCTCTACTTTCGCCTCAGGTGCGTGTTAACATAGCAATAGCCTCTAATGGTGCAGTGAGTAAATCAGACATTGCTGCATTCCCAGGTCGTTTAACGCCAATTGGAAATAAAGCACGCCCAGTGTCATCTCCAAAATTTGGAGGTTCCTCTCACTTATCCGATTTGTTGCTAGAGTTAAGGAAGCTAGATTCAAAAATATCTACAATAATAAATCTTAGATGGGACCCTATGATATCAGAAGTACTTGAGAAATTAGATTTAAAATCTGTTAAATTAAAAAGAGAAGACGAAGATTTGGTAATTAGTAAGAATGTTTTAAAATCAAATGCTATGATAGACGAAGGCGGGTATGGTTTTGAACCGTCACTGTACATCTATAGTTCGGAATCTGATGTAGTTTGTCAAATAGTGGAAAATATCGCTTCCTCAATGAAGGTGATGGCATGATTTCGCTGGGGTCTGGATTTTTACTGCTAGTTATTTCCTTAATATTTTTTGCTTGGTTGGGGTACAAAGAGTCCTTGAATACAAAATTAGATAAAGATACTTTTCTTTCAGCTCGTAACAGCCAAAACTGGTTAATGATAGGACTAAGTTTATTTGCATCAGGAATGGGAATATGGATTTTATTTGGCCCTTCTGAGGTGGGATATTATGGAGGTTTTTATGATGTGCTTGGCTATGCAATTTCTTCAGCTACTCCGTTTCTTTTATTAGCTTATTTTGGTCCAATTATTAGGAATCTAACTCCTGAGGGGGTAACTCTTGCAGATTTCGTTCGAGAAAAAATGGGTAGGCCCATGCAACTTTATGTTGGAATTATTTCGATTTTATACATGTTTACTTTTATGTTTGCAGAGTATATTGCAATAGGGCGAGCATTTGAATTTTTGTCAGGTTTCGATTCTTTAATAACTATAATTCTTGTTGCAATTGTAACAACTTTTTATACTACATTAGGAGGTTTACCAGTATCAATTAAAACAGATCGTATTCAGTCATTTTTTATTATTTGGCTGATATTTTGTATATTTATCTTTATTTTTAGTGAAGGCTTAGGAAATACCTTAGATGATGCTAAGGCATACACTCCAGAAGATATTGAATGGGAATGGTATCACGGGAGTATAACTGACTATTCAACATTTGAAGCAGGTTTGGCTTTAGTTTTGGCAATAACTGCCGCTGAGATGTTTTCTCAGGGCAATTGGCAACGTACATGGGCATCAGAAGATAATGTAGCTTTGCAAAAAGGAGCCTTACTAGCCTCAGTACTTTGTTTTACGGCAGTATTATTGCTTGGTTTTTTGGGTACTGTTGCTGCAGGTCGTGGTGCTTTACTAGACCCTTCAATAGCGTTTTTTGAATTAATCAAAGATTACAATGATTTAGTTTTAGCTATGTTTTTAGTTCTCGGAGTTGCTCTAGTTTGTTCTAGTATAGATACACTTCAAAATGCAGTAGTTGCCGTAGTCTCCAGAGATTTAACAGATTCTAAATTAACACTTTCACAAGCTAGATATTCTATAGTTGCTACAGCTCCAATTGCTATCTTATTAGCTTGGTATTATGCGGATGATGCTTTAAGTGTTTTTAGAATATTTTTGGTAGCAGATTTATTTGCTGCAGCTACGGTTTTACCAATCTTTTTGTCTTTATCCGATAGAGTAACTGCTAATGGTGGTTTAATTGGAGCATTTTTCGGTCTTATTTCAGTAGTAATTTATGGCATGTACACTTCAGATTTGCAGACTGGAATAGATTACTTAACAAACCCAGTTAATGAAGCTGGTTTAGCTAATTTAGACGTATTTCTCTCAGCGCTAGTAGGTTCTGCTTTAGTAACTATTTTAGTATCAGAAATAGAAAATATTCAATCGTGAGTTAAAATAAAATTACCTTGAATTAGTAGCAAATTGCCACTATGGCATTGGATTGAAACTTTTTCCGAAGTCCCAATTTCATTGTGTATGCCTCTTCCTCCCATCTTGAGTTTTTCATGGTCAAGTTCCCATCTTGCACCTTCAATACTAACTCTAGCTTCAGGAATTGCAATTAGAGAAAAAAAAGTACCCTTGTTTCCTCTTATGACTTCTAAATCAGATACAGCCTTTACTGTAAAGCTATCATCTACAAGCTCAATTATTGGATTAAAAGCTAGGCCCAATGCAGCCATAGTATGATCAATCCTTCCTCCAGACCATCCCACAATTTTAATATTTTTTACACCCCTTTCAACAGCATAATCAACAGCTTTTTCTAAATCAGTTTTTTGAATATCTTTGTTCAATATTAACCAATCTTCTAATTTAGTAGCAGTTTTATCAGAAATAGAATCTAAATCTCCTATCACTTTATCAGGCAATATTTCATATTCAAGAAGTCTATCCGCGCCCCCGTCAGCAGCAACAATTAACTTATTTCTAGATAATTCAATTATGCTTTTACTCAGCGGCCTATTTCCTACGATTAGTGCATCCATAATTATTTTATTAATTTTTTCTTATTCTTACTTATTTGCCTTAGATATCCTTTTCCAAAGAATGTAAAGAGTTTACTTCTTATTGTATTTTTGGCGATTTTCTTTGAATCATTTCTATATGTAATTTTTTCATAAATATCCATAAAATTACTATTAGCATGGTATTTTTCCCTTAATTGGTCATATTTTTTTTTATCAAAATGTTCCCAAAACTGGTCGTAATCAAAATAACACGTTGAAAAAAATCCTTTAAAAACTCCATTTGCAAAAGAAAACTTTTCAAAGGTTTGATTTATGATTTTTGAATCAATATTACTATTTTTAATGCCATAAATTCCTACATCTATGATCATGTTGTCTTCACAAATATCTTTTCTCCTTGTACTGAATGTCTTATCGGGATGATAATTGTCTTTGCTCGGACAAATCCAGAGAGGATAAGTTTCAGTCATTTCATCAACTAATTCCAAAGCTTTTTTCAAATTAGATAGTGGCACTCCAATGTCTGTAGTAAGAACATGCTCATCTCTCGCATAATCTCCTACAATTTGATTAGCAGCTAAGAAATATTTACCAACATTTAGTCCGTCGCCTTGAATCATATTTCTAGGAATTAAAGAATAAACCAGTCCAGCATAAAGATAATCTCTTAATTTATATGGAGTGTAAAGATAATGGCCCCAAAAAGCAGAATAGCTGTATCTTTCTAAATAATCTACGAGTCTCAAATAATTAAAATCTTTTTTATTTGCTATCTGGGCATAAATGCACATGTGCCTTTGCTTTAGAATGCTTTTATCTTTTATGATTAATATCTCTTCTTTTCTGACCTCTTTAACAAAGTTAGCACATACAATTGTGAAATCATTTTTACTATTTACAAAAGCTTCAATGAAATCATCTTTTTGTTCCTTTATTCTTAGTGAAAAATCGGAATAAAATTCATTGAACGAGTTATAGTGTAGATAATTTATTTTCACATACTTTTCACAGTCTATTAGTTTCATTTTGACTCTCGTTATTATTCCCATAGTGCCATATGTTCCTCCAATGCCGTAATACAAGTCCGAATGATTTTTTTTTGAAACATTTCTAACAAGGTCTCCATTACCGAGTACGACATCGAAATCTATAACATTATTATTGAAGAATCCATGGATATAAGAATTAGAGCCTAAAGCTAAGCCACCTAAACATCCACCTACTGTAAAATTATCACCTTCAGGCAATGAAGGTACCATTTTCTTTTTAGGTATAGTTTTTCGATTTATCTGGCCTACGCTTACTGAAGCCTCACAATCAATATAGTTTTTTTCAATAGACAATATAGAGTCAAATTTTGTAGTATCTATTTTAGTTTGTTTAATTTTGAATTGTAAATCACGATGATTATGCCCTTTTCTACTAGTTGTAATTAGCTTTTTATTTTTTTCAATAATCTTACAGATTTTTTCTACTTTTTTGTGATAGTTCCTGTATGTCATACTTACATCAAATTGACTTTTCCAGTAATGAAAGGATTATTTTTCTTTTCATCTCCAAGTATAGTCTTAGGTCCATGTCCTGAATATATTGTTGTATTGTCAGGTAACGGTAAAATCTTTTGTTTTATACTTTCCATAAGCTCATTAGGATTTCCTCCGGGCAAATCAGTCCTACCTACTGATCCTTTGAAAATAACATCACCTCCAATTAGTATTCCATTAGTGTAAAAGCACAATGAATCGGGACTGTGGCCTGGACAATGTAAAATATCAAACGTAGTATTTCCTATTGTTACTTTATCACCTTCATTAAGAAATCCGCCGTGTTCTATTTTTGAGATTTTGTAGCCAAATGATGCAGCAATAGGCCCCACGTTACCTAGCATAGTAACTCCTAGAGGTGAAATTTCCAATTTTAGCTTTAGTCTTTCCATAGCTTCATTGCTCCTAGCAATGTGATCGATATGACAGTGTGTTGCAATAAGGCGAGTAATGTTCATTCCTTCCAAATTTGCTAAATTGACAATTTTTTCTATTTCATCGCCAGGATCAAAGAATATAGTTTCTTTTGATTTTTCATCCATTACCAATGTTGCATTCATATCTAGAGGCCCCACTGGAATCTGTAAAATTTTTAAAGACATAATTAAAAAATCTTTTCTCCTTCAGGTGCGATAATGGTATTATCAACATCACGGTTTAATGAAATATTAGGGCCAATTATAGAATTGTTAATTGTAGATCCATAAATCTTGCAATCTGAAAGTATAACTGTATTCGAAATCACAGATTTTTCTATAAAAACATCTGGGCCGAGTATTACATTTGGTCCTATTATTGAATCTACAACTTTGCTTGTTTCGTGAATATGTACCTTATCTTTTAATTCATTATCTTCACTTTCAGTATCAGTATCTAGCAGTTTGAAGTTTGCTTCTAAGTAAGATTCAGGAGTTCCTGCATCTATAAAATGTCCTTCAAATGGTAACCCGTAAAGCCCATTTCCTACTATTTTAGGATAAATGTCTCTCTCTACAGATACCTTTTCATTTGCAGGAATTATATTAATTAACTCAGGCTCAAGAATATAGGTTCCGGCATTTATAAGGTTAGATAATTCCTCGCCTTTGGGAGGCTTTTCCTGAAATTCTAATATTTCACCTTTTACTAATTTCACAACTCCAAATCTATTAGGATTCTCAACTTCCCACAGAGCTAACGTACCTTTAGCTTTTTTTGATTTGTGATATTCAATCATTTCCTCTAGATTAATTGAAGTTACAACATCTCCATTGAAAACGGCAGTAGTTCCAGTTATATATTTTTCACAATTCTTCATAGCGCCTCCAGTGCCAAGAGGTTCTTTTTCTGGAACAATTATGACTTTTCTTCCTACATTAGTTTTTTTGAAATGTTCAAGCATTTGTTCCAGACCATAATTTACAGCTAAAATTACAGTATCTATTTTTTCGGGAAGATTTCGTATCATTCTTTCGACCATTGGAACATTGACAAGAGGTAGCAGGGGTTTTGGGATAGTTTTAGTCAAAGGGCTCAACCTTGTACCTAAACCGCCAACTAAGATTATAGCTTCCATTATTATTTATTCATCTAAGAAGTGATGTATTAATGTTATGCAGGCTGAGGTTAATAGACTAATTTCTCCGATTTTTATTTTGTCAAATGAATTGAGTATCTCCATTTCACTATCAGTAGGGTCTCTGTCATCACCTAGTATAAATGTTTCATAACTAGGTTTTACTTCTTTGTTACCGTTTTCACTCAGTAAAGCTGGTTTTGGTAGCTTATTAACCAACTCTTCAAACCTTTCTCTTTGAATGGTTACGCCAGGACTTGTTTCCAGTGGGCCTTTATCTTCACTCAGTTTAATTAAACCATTACGTATCAATGCAGCAGTTGATCTTTCATCAGGATTAAGATATTTTATATTCTTACCCGAGAAGTGAACGGTGATGTCAGGTTTAGGTTTTCCTCTTAATGAGAGCCATACGTCAGTGTCCCTTCTAATTCCGTGTGATTTCCATAATGAAGCAGTTATTGATCTAACTAAAACATCTAATCTTCCAGCCCCTCCGCAAATATCATCTAATTTCCAATCTGCTACAGTATGTGCTCTGTGGCCAATAATAAGGAAATTTCGTTTCGCTATCATTTCTTCCTTTTAGGCTTCTTTTCTACCATTTCAGCTTCTTGTATATCGTCATCAAAACTCCATTCTTCGGCTTTCACTACTTCGCTATTTTCAGCTCCCTTTAAGCTAAATCTAGCCATTAATATTGCACAGCCAAAAAATACCGCTATTCCTGGATATATTGATGGTTCGTTTATGATTCCAAGGTAAATGCCGGAAACAGCCATTGCTGCAAGCCCTATACCCATAATAGCTTCTCCAGCGATTAATCCAGAAGCAAAGAGAATGCCGGGCCCGTGACTCCTTTCTTTTAAAACATCAAGTTTTACTTTATTTTCATTTTTCATCAAATTAGGATTAGTTTTCTTCAATGAATCGTCAAATCTCTTATCAACATACATTTTGATTAATCCTCCTATGAAAATTGGAATTGTCATTTTAAGACTTAGATACATACCTACAGCTACAGCCATTATTGATATGTCTAATTTCCCATTTTCTTTAATCCAGTATTGGGTTGCAGCTACTAGTAAACTTCCAGCAAATAGGAATGCAGGTATTGATCCTTCAAGAAACCCGCCAATCATGAAAATAAAATACGAGCAAACAAGTAAGTTGACATAATTGTCAGTATGTCTTAATGCAATTAGACAAAAGGCAATGCCTGCACCCATGAATACCATAGCCCAGTCCATACCTCCTTCTAAAATCCCAGTAGTTATACTAGACATTAAGAATGCTTGAGGTGCAGCAAGTTCGCCGTTTAATATTTGTTCGGAAAGAAGATTTAGGACCAAGGGTATTGCTAATGCCCCTGCCGTAATTCCAACAATCTGCCCTATTTGTTGTCTCCAAGGAGTAGCTCCCAAAATATAACCAGTTTTTAAGTCCTGTAAATTATCTCCAGATATCGCACCAGCACAAGCTACAAACGCTGCAACACCGATGACTGCAACCTGTAAATCAGCAGTATTTTCTCCATTGTAAACAAAGCTATTGAGTAGAGTAAATGTAGTTGCAGTTAATATTACGACGATAATGGTTACTCCAGAAAGAGGATTGTTACTACTACCTACGACACCTGCCATGTACCCGGCGACTGCAGAAAATAGAAAGCCAGCTGTGAAAATAATAATAAGAGAAAGAATAGCAGGCAGAAGCAGTCCCGAAATTAGCCAAACCATGAAGAACATTGGAATTGCCATAGCAAGGCTAGTAATTGCAACAGATTTTGCAGGTAAATCTTTGTCAGTTCTAACCATTTTTTGTTCAGTCACGGTTTGTTTCGTAGCTTCGAACATTTCAGTTATTCCTTTGACGAGGGCTTCACGCATTACTACTAATGTGTACAACCCTCCAACAAGCATTGTGCCAACTCCTGCCATTCGCCTGCGCTCATTCATATGTGAAGCGTAGTCTCCATAATTTGCAACATTTCCATTAGCCGCTTCGTTTGAAATATAGCTGATGAATAAATCAGTAGGATTGAGTATTGAACTTGCCACTGGCATTATGAAAATGGCACCTAGTAACCCTCCGAAAAACACAAAACTTGCAATTCCAGGTCCAACGATGTATCCTACTCCGAGAAGTGCTGGCGATAATTCAGCACCGAGGTAGAATGTTGTTTTAGATTTTGCATAAGCAACAGATTGATCTAATTTTCCAGTTAGAGTGTAAAATCCATCCCATCCATGTTCCCATAATCCAAGACTAACTTGCTTTCCATTTGCTATCACAGATGAGCAAAGTTTATACAAAGCTCCGAAAGCAATTCCAATAAAAATGGGCATAACTTGAGTTCCACCTTTCTCACCTGCAACTAAGACTTCTGCACATGCGACACCCTCAGGATACGGCAATTTCTCCTTAACTACGAATATTCTTCGAAGACTGATTGAAAATAAAACTCCAATTGTTCCACCTACTAGAGCGATAATAGCAGTCTTGAGATAAGGAAATTCATCCCATCCAATTTCACCATTGCTTTGGCTATTCATTATTATTAGTGCAGGTAAAGTAAAAATTACGCCGGCAGCTAAAGATTCACCTGATGAAACTGCGGTTTGAACCCAGTTATTTTCTAAGATATTCGTGCCTTTAGAAATATTAGCCTTTTCCAAGCTCCTGAGTACAGCCATAGAAATAACTGCAGCAGGTATTGAAGCACTAACGGTCATACCAACATAAAGCCCCAGATAGACATTTGCAGCAGTTAGAAGAAAACCTAAAAGAATAGCTAAAATGATTCCTTTAGTTGTTATTTCAGGTAGAATTTTTTTGGCTGAAATGTATGGCTTGTGTTCAGCATTTGAAGGCATAACGACATTCCAAGTTTGGCAGTAACATTAATGCTTATGCCCCTCCGTACTTTTTAACCACCTACTCTTTAACTAATACGTGAGCGAAGGCATAACTCTAAAATTCTTTCAAGAGTCAGGTTTCATTAGGCAAACTTGTTCAAAGTGTAAATGTCATTTCTGGTCTTTAGCTGAAAGCGATCTTTGCGGTGATGCACCCTGCGTAGAATACTCGTTCATCGGGAAGCCTTTATTTCCCAAACCAATGAATATAGATGAAGCCAGAGAAGCTTTTCTAAGGTTCTTTGAAAAAAATAAACACACGAGGGTTGATAGGGCTTCAGTAGTTGCACGTTGGAGAAATGACATTTATCTTTCAATAGCTTCGATCGCCGTATTTCAACCTCATGTTACAAGCGGTTCTTCAAATCCACCAGCTAACCCTTTGACCATTTCGCAACCTTGCATTCGTTTAAATGATCTAGAATCAGTAGGGAGAAGTGGTAGACATTTGACTACTTTTGAAATGATGGCTCACCATGCCTTTAATGATGATGAAAAGACATACTATTGGCAAAATGATACTGTCAGATATTGTCATGAATTTTATACAGAACTAGGTCTCGATGGTTCTAAAATAACTTACAAAGAGAATCCATGGGTTGGAGGAGGAAATGGAGGTGAAGCTCTTGAAGTTTTAGCAGGCGGTCTTGAATTAGCAACTTTAGTTTTTATGGATCTTGAAGAAGATCCAGAGGGCGACATAGAGCTTAAGGGTATCAAATTCAGGAGAATGCCTAGATCAATTGTAGACACAGGTTATGGTTTAGAGCGATTAGTGTGGGCCTCTCAGGGTACTTCAACCATTTATGAATCAGTTTTTCCAGATGCAGTTTCATTTTTAACAAAAGAAGCTAATCTAGTTGAAAAGTTAAAATCATCTGGGGCGTTAATCTCTGAAAATGCTAAATTATGTGGGGTATTATCTGTAGATTATGGGTCAGATTTAACAAAGTTACGAAACATGGTTCTAGATAGACTTAATTCTCAAGGATATGATTTATCTCTGCCAGAATTTATTTCAACAATAGAACCTCTAGAAAAATTATTTGCGATTGTAGATCATTCCAGAGCTCTAGCATTTATGTTCGGGGATGGTATTGTTCCAAGTAATGTTAAAGCCGGATATTTGGCGAGGATGGTGTTGAGGAGAACAGTGTTATTATCTAAAGATATTAATGTTCCGAACATTTTACCTAAAATGGTAAAACACCATATTGATAATTTTTCAGATACTTATCCAGAATTAAAGCAAAATGAATCACACATACTTGATATGGTTAATTTGGAAATTGAACGCTTTACACAGACATTGGAAAGAGGGCGTAGGGCAGTAAAAAGAGCAATAGATTCAGGTGGAATTGATAAAGAGAAATTACTTGAGTTGTATGATTCTCAGGGCCTTCCTCCTTCAGTAGTTAGCGAGTTTTCTGAAGAGCAAGGTTATTCTATTGAAGTTCCGGATGGATTTTTGGCAATGGTGGCAGATAGACATGAGGGTGCTTCCAAAGGTAAAAAAGAACCTCAAAGGATTATACCAGTAGCTCCTACAAAATTATCTTTTTATCAGGATATGGAAAAACGTAAGTTTACTGCCAAAGTCATTTACTGTGAGAAATCAAAAGTTGCATTTGATATGACTCTATTTTATCCTGAAGGTGGAGGTCAATTGGGGGACTTAGGATCAATTGAATGGAATGGGAAAAAGAGTAAAGTCACTGATGTTCAAAAGATAGGAGATGTAGTATTACATCAGCTTGAAGGTCCAGTACCTTCAGAAGGCACAGAAATCGAAGGATTAGTCGATGGCGACAGGCGTTCAAGCTTAAGCAGGCACCATACAGCCACTCATTTGATTGGAGCAGCTTGTCGGGAAATATTAGGCTCTCATGTATGGCAAGCGGGAGCGTCGAAGTCAACAGACAGAGCCAGATTAGATATAACTCACCATAGAAGGTTAACTCGTGAAGTAATAGAGTTAATTGAGTCTAGAGTAAATTCATTAATTTTAGAAGATCATAAAGTACACACAGAGTTTTATTCAAGAGAAGAGGCCGATCTAAAGTATGGGAATTCACTTTACCAAGGCGGAGCTCCAAAATATAAGGAAGTCAGAGTAGTCGAAATTCCTAGTATAGATGCGCAAGCTTGTGCAGGAACTCATGTATCTTCAACATTAAAAATTAAAGCAGTTAAGGTTTTGAGGACCGAGCGGATACAGGATGGAGTGGAACG
>JAPOKN010000016.1 GCA_029977605.1 Methanobacteriota archaeon | reverse complement strand
TCCAGTTACCGTAGCCAGTAACATCCATTAACGGTTTGACCTGATTCTCCATATACAGTTCATGAGGTGGATCTTGATCTTTGTAACCCCATGGCCAGATGTAAAGAGCAGAGCATGAATGATATGAAACAGAATTCATAAAATTGTGTTTCATGTCGTGTGCCTCAGCCCTATAATTCCTAATGTAATCTCCATCAGGTGCAGTTACAAACATTTCAGGCCAATTATCTCTAATTATTCCATTCTCATAATCTTCGAGATATTTATCTTGAGGATAGTCCTCATAAATATCAAGCCTCCAGGTCAAATATTCGATTACCTGGGTTTCAGGTTCAGAGAAACCACCTTCGCGATCCTCATCAATCATTCCGTCCCCATCATCATCAATGTGCAGTGCATCAGGTGGGTCTTCGTCAATACCGGTTTGCGTATTCTGATCTCCAATACTTATTGGAGTATCACACAAGTCACTGTCACAGTCTCCGTCATCATCAAAGAAATCTCTAGGGCCATGATACACATCCGAGCACGGATTATCATCATCGACAGTGAATTCGGGTTCTAAATCATCTCCAATCAAAGCTTGCCCTTGTGTATTATGCGACCATTCCATAGGATAATTTCGATTTATGTCGACACCGTCACATTCATCCCCATATCTATCGTTACCATCATTATCACGCATGTTTTTTCGCCAGAACCTGTCAGGGTCTTCTCGATCGAAATTATATCCATCAGGATTCAAAAGAGGAATAATCCATGTTTCACGATTATTCACTAGATGAGTCACCCTAGCTTCGCTTGGATCTTCATCAATTCCTTCATCGATTATACCATCGCCATCATTGTCAATTCCATCGAATGTAGCACGACCAAATTCATCTACTGTACCACCTTGTTCACCGTCTCCATCATTATCAACACCATCAATCATATCTTCATTAATTAGCCCATCACCATCGTTATCTGTGGGCTCCATTCCGTAGAAATGTGTCAAATAATAAATGAAATACATGGCAGTAGGCACCGTCATCCATTCTCTAGCGTGGTGATTACTTACAATAAAAAATGTTTCTTCATCAGGATCATCATAGTATTCAGGTTCATTTGCTACGTTATCGGAAATTTTTATTCCATATATGTCATTGCCTTGCCAGGTTTTTCCTGCAGGTATTATTTCAGTTAGCTTGTAAACCTCTACAATATCAGGATAGTTTGCTTCAAATGTTAATAATTCAGCATAAACTTCAGCAGAGGTATCATAGTAATCATCGAATAATATATCAAACGGAAATGTAATAGTTCTATCAATAGTGTCATTTTCATGACCATCAAACCCGCTTGGATAATCATTAATCCTAGTAACTTCAGGTTCATCCAGAGACCCTGTACTAACAGTAGTCAAACACAGCATGAGAACTATCGACATTGTATAAGCTTGATTCATGTAACATCACACAAGAGGCTTACATTATAAAATTTCTTCAATAGATATCTTCATTAATATTGCCCAAATCATTACCTAATGCTTAAGTGTAAAGATTGTCCACATTGGTACGGTGGTGAGGATTATGGCTATGGTAGCTGTAGGCTTAAGCTTCAGGTTAAGAAAAAGAAATTTTTGACTTTTGGACAGCAAGACTGTGACGAGGGTTATTCGGATGATTGATGTAAGAGATCTTTTAGAATCCGATTTAGAAGCTGCTAAATCTTTAACGGACACTGAGGGATGGGGTAATTCCAAAAGTGATTGGAATCGACTTTTCAAAAGAAGTATACCTCTTGGAGCTTACGATGGTGACAAATTAGTGGGCGTTACGACAGCGTTTGATTTTAGTACTTTAGGGATGATTGGAAATGTTATAGTTTCAGAAAATTATAGAGGTAAAGAATTAGGCAGTAAATTAGTCATTGAGGCTAAGAAAAGACTTGAATCTTGCGACACAGTCAGAGTTCACTCAAATATGAGTTCAACTGTTTTTTACAAGAAATTAGGGTTCACTCCTGAGGGAATGTCAACTCTTTTCAGGCTTGATGCCGATTTGAAGGAGTTTCAGCCTTTTGCTATTGACTCTGATGATAACATTGTTCCTGCGGAAGGATATTTAGATGATATTTTAGAAATGGATAAAAGACAATTTAGAGGTGACAGGTCAGAACTTATCAAAGACTTTATTGGAAATTTACCGCAATGTGCTTTTGTAGCACTTGATGAAAATCAAATCGTGAAAGGATTTATCGTGGTTAAAGGAGATGAAAACTGGTACGAAGTTGGCCCCTGGGTTGTTGAGCCAGGATGTAAAAATTGGAGAGGTATGCTTCAGAAGTCAGTATTTGCCATTCCACCAAAGTCTACCGTTGACATTTTTGTTCCAGCACCAAATCACCGTATCACGAGTCTACTTGATTCTGTGGGATATACAGCAGACTCATACTTCATGTCTATGTTTTATGGAGAAGACTGGCCTGATGAATCTAATATTTGTGCGAGGGGCGGGGGAGACAAAGGTTGAGGTTTTTCAATACAGCTTCAGGGATTAAAGAAGTGTTTTCAAAAGATTCTAAGAAGTTAGGATTATACATCTGTGGACCTACTGTATACTCAGAAACGCACCTCGGCCATGCAAAATCTTATGTTTCTTTTGATATTTTAAAGAGATGGCTAATTTACAAGGAATATGAGGTTACTCATATTCAAAATTTTACTGATGTCTCAGACGAGACCGCCGAGGGTGCGCTCAGGAAAGGTGTGGATGAGTTTACTTTTACTCAAAAGTATGAGAAGGAATTTTTGGATAATATGGCATTATTGTCAAATACTTATGCATCAAAATATACCAGAGCTTCAGAGTTTGTAGAAAAGATTGCTATGGAAACTAGGAAGTTACTCGAAGCTGGAGAAGCGTACCAAACAGACCAGGGTGTCTTTGTTAGGATTAACCAAGATGATCATGGTAAATTATTAAGAATAAATCTTGAGGAATCTTTAGCAGAGGGCACTTCTGACGTAGATTCAGGACCTAAAGAAAGCCCTCACGATACTCTACTATGGGGTCCTCCTCTTGAAGGAGGCAATTCTTGGGAAGTTGATGGTTTACCTCCAGGAAGGCCAGGATGGCATTTAGAGTGCACAATAATGTCATCTTCAGAATTGGATTTACCTATTGACATTCACTGGGGAGGTATTGACCTTATTTATCCTCATCATGAAACTGAAATGATTTTAGCTGAGAAAATAGGACTAGGTCACTATTGTGATTTCTGGATGCACAATGGATTGATGGAAGATGCAGAGGGGAAATTATCTAAGTCAAGAAGTGAGAGAGTAAGTCTTAGAGAGATATTTGAAGAATGTCCTCCTGCCTCGCTACGTTTTTACCTCTTAACTCATCACTACAGATCATTTACGCCTTACACTCCAGATTCTTTATTAAAGGCCTGCCAGGAAGCTGAAAAACTTGGAATTAATGCTGTTGATTGCATGGTTGTAGACCCCACAGATCCGAGAGATGATGAGGAACTTGCACCTTTAGTATCACGATTCGAGGATGCTCTTGCTGATGACTTAGACACGCCTACTGCAATAGATGTATTGAGAGAATTAGATATAATTGCTAGAAATCGTATAAAGAAAAATGGAAATTTAGCACCAATATCAGGGATGTATAGTATCTTTGAATGTGTTCTAGGATTATTTTCTTAGTTTGTAAATTTTTCTACAATAGAGTCAGTAACTTTACAATCGGGTAATTCTTTCTCCATTAGCCACCCGTACCACTCTATTGAAATTTTAGCTCCTTTATCAGTTCTTTTAGCTTTGAGAATTCTATCATTTACAATAGTCTTCCCGTCGAGCAAGATGCCAGTTTTTCCAAATGCAAAAGGCCGAGGATATCCTAGATATATTAAACTCAAAATTAACAGCGCTACTGAAAGGTAAATATCAAGTCCTTGAGCGTAATCAAGAGAAATAATAAAGATCATAGTGCTAGGAATTAGTAATCCATTGATTCCCTTTCTTTCAATCTCCTTCCAAAAGTCTAGTGTAATAATTTTACTATCTGGTTCAGGTTTTCGAAAAAGAATTATTACATCATATAAAAGTACGATTAGTAAAACTACTTTTGCATATTGTAGTAAATCATCCATTTCTAACCTCAGAAACTAATCTCCAAACTTCATCAAATATTTCATCAGGAGCTCTCGTAGCATCTATAATTCGAACTAAAGAATCATCTTCCAAATTTAGGTAAGCTTTCCGAACTTTTTCCAAGTGTTCTTCTTTTTCGAATACATCAGCTACACTATGACCTCTAACGCGCTTCATTGCTAAATCAGCAGGTAAATCGAAAATTAATACAATATCTGGCTTTGGTGCAAATTCATTATCTCTTCTTATTCTGTTAATGTCAATTCCTGCAGCTGCCTGATATGCCATTGTAGAATAATAATATCGATCCATGAGAACAATCTTTCCCTCATCAAGAGCAGGCTTAATTTTTTGATTAACATGTTCTTTGCGATCTAATACAAATAATTCCAAAATTTCTTCAGTGGTAGCTTCAATCTTTCCACTTAGCATCTCCCACAGTTTTTGCCCATATTTTCCATTTGTTGGTTCCTTCAGTAATATTGTCTTTTCATTATCACTCTCAAATTTATCCATTAAAAATTGGGATTGTGTTGACTTTCCACATCCATCAATTCCTTCTAGATTTATGAGCATAAGAGATACACAGGAAGGGTCTTAATTAGGGGATTTGTTGGTTAATCGTGTCTATTTGGTTTGAAGGATATGGATGTACTGCAAATCAGGGTGAAACTCTTGAAATGAGAGATCACGCGAATGAGTTAGGCCACGAGATTGCAAAAGATTCAACATCAGCTGAAACGGTTGTTCTTGGCACATGTACTGTAATAGAGTCAACACAAAACAAAATGGAAAAGCGTATTTCTGAGCTAATGGATCAAGGTAAAAATGTGATAGTTAGTGGATGTATGGCTACAGCAGATACTAAGGTTTTGAATTCTAAATTTCCTAATGCTCCTTTAGTTTCTCCAGGAGACATTGATGGTTTAGAGGATTTGATAGGCAGAGGTGGCTGCAAGCCAGAAATCTTAGAATCTCCTTTTGCGTCTATTTTACCTATCTCCTCAGGATGCCTTGGCAGATGCACTTATTGTGCAACTTTAAAGGCTAGAGGCAGAGTAACCTCACGTTCAGTAAATGACATATTTTTCAAGGCTCAATATGCGATAGATTCTGGGAGCAAAGAATTATTGTTAACTTCACAAGATAATGGAGCATTTGGAGCAGATACAGGATCTAGTCTTGAGAATTTGCTAATGGAGTTATCACATTTAGATGGAGAATTTAGACTAAGAGTAGGTATGTTGAATCCGATGTTAGTTGCTGGACGCTCACATGAAATGGCTAAGGCATGGGGAGATCCGAGAACTTACAAATTCATGCACTTACCAATTCAATCGGGTTCACAAAAGATATTGGACTCTATGGTTAGAGATCACACACTTGAAGAGTTTTGGGAAGTAGTGAATGTCTTCAGAGATTATTATCCTGAAATGATGATTATTACAGACATAATAACTGGATTTCCCGGAGAGACCGATGAAGACCATCATGAGACAATAAGTTTGTTAAATGAATTATCTCCAGATTTGGTTAATGTAACACGTTTTTCCCCTAGAAAGGGTACGCCAGCTTCTAGATACAAGAGGATAAACGGTAGAATAGTCAAAAAACGTTCCCGCGAATTAACGAGTCTAAGAAAGGAGTTGGGAGCTAAAAGTTTTAAACGATTCTTAGGAAGGAAAACTTCCATTTTGACGGTGGAGAATCAAAAGAGAGGCAGTACACTTTGCAGGGATGATAACTACCGTCCAATTATTTTGATGGAAGAGTTACCATTAGGTGAATTTTACGACGTTGAAATAATCGATTCAGAGTATGGGTTCATGACTGCAATTTTAGTTTGAGATAGTAGTAAAATACTAATACACAGCTTTTTCTGTAAAATTATGCCCAAAGAGTTCAAAGCTTTCATCAAAGGACAACCCGTTAAGAAAATTATAGATCCAAAGACAGGTCAGGAGAAATGGGTTCCAATAGAAAGTGATTCTTGAACACAGCCTTTCTATCAGGTTTTCTACTTAGTTTTTCACTTATTTTAGCCATAGGTCCACAGAATGCTTTTGTTCTACGTCAAGGCCTACTGAAACAGCATGTTCTTCCCATAGCTTTTTTCTGTACCTTGTCAGATATTATTCTGATATTATTAGGTATTTTTGGATTTGGTTCTACAATTTCAAATTTCGATAATTTCTCTCAATATATGTTTGCAATTGGGGGAGCTTGGTTGTTAGGATATGGTTTTCTAAGGCTAAAAGGGGCCTACTTAGCAGATAGTTTTCTCGAAGCCTCCGAGGAACAAGAATCGAACTTAAAATTGGTTTTAATTAATTGTGCAGTTTTGACTTGGTTTAACCCTCATGTCTACATAGATACTTTAATTCTAATTGGCACAGTTTCCATTAGATTTGAAGATTCTCTTGATTTCGGCTTAGGTGCTTGCTTAGCTAGTTTTATCTTCTTTTTTTCCCTAGCGTTTGGAGCAAGATTTTTGTCCCCACTTATGAGCTCAAAAAAAGCGTGGCAAATTTTGGATTTAGTTATTGCTTCAATAATGTTCATTTTAGCATTTTCAATGTTTCAAGAAGTTTTCTAAAGTAATAATTAGGACTGCTTGTTCAGAAAATTAATGAAATTGACTGCATTAACTCTCAGTTCAGACCGTTATTATCCTCGTTATGCTAAATTTATTGAAGAAGCAGATGGCAATCCTGAAAGAATTCAATCGGTTAATGTACTAGAAAAATACGATGTTTTAGTGTTATCTGGGGGCGGAGATATGGGAATTAAGAGTGGAGCTTATGGTTCACAAACTGAAGAGTTGCCCATTGACGGAGTTAAGGATGAAAGAGATGAATTAGAGCTTTCTTTGCTAAAAAAAGCTGAACAGATTAAAATGCCAGTATTAGGAATATGCAGAGGATTACAAGTTATGAATGTATATTTGGAAGGGACATTATGGCCAGACATAGGTCAAGGCGGATTTGATGGCGCAATGCACAGAGATGGAGAAGGAGGTGAGCCCCCCGCAGGAGACATTCCTCATTGGACTAAAATGGAAGGTAAAGAATTTGAAGTAATGAGCCATCACCATCAAGGAATTCGGAATTTAGGGAATGATCTCCAAATACTGTCCCAATCTTCTGATGGAATGATTGAAGCTATTAAGCATGAATCATTACCCTGGTTTGCAGTACAATGGCATCCTGAAAGAACTTCTGAAGGTCTTGGTAGGGCCTTACCACGAGAATGGTTAAGAAAAGAACTTAAAAATGTACAATAAAATAACTTTACTAGGTAATGCTCAGGATGCAGGAAGGCCCCAGATAGGCTGCAACAAAGAATGTTGTGAAGAGGCTTTCAAAAATTCACTTTTGGTTAGAAATCCAGTTTCTCTTGGTTTGCACGGAGATAAATTTGGTATTGTTGAAACAACTAAGAGCCTTACAAATCAATTGCAGATGATAGAAAATCCAGAATTAGACGAAATCTGGTTAACCCACGCACATATAGGGCACATAGAAGGTTTAGGCCAATTTGGTAGAGAAGCACTTAATTCTAAAAAAATTAAACTTAGATGTTCTCAATCTGTAAGGGAATATATCCTAAAACATCCAATTTGGAAAAAATTGTTTGACAGAGAAAATCTCATATTTTCAGAGTTCGGAACAAATTCGGTAATTCCGATAGAAGTTCCACACCGGTCTAAAGACTTTGATACACATGCTTTTCTTTTCAAAGGTAAAAATAATGTTTTATTCCTTCCTGATCATGATTCTTGGCTTGAAACACTAGGTTTTTTAGGTCACAAGAATCCATTAGACTGGTTTAATCATATTGAAGCTAATATTGTACTTTTAGACGGTACTTTCTGGGACAAAATGGAGTTAGATAATCGAAATCAGGAAAATGTACCACATCCGACGGTTAAAGAAACGCTTCAATTACTTGGAGAAAGACGTCACAAAGATCCTAGAATAATTTTTATACATCTTAACCACACTAACCCGCTTCACGATAAAAATTCAAAAGAGTTTTTCAAAGTTAAGGAGATGGGTTGGGAAGTTGGTGAAGAAGGCATGGAGTTCACTCTTTAATGTTTCAATCTTTGAAGAATTTCTTTCACATTAGCATAGTTATGAACCTGTATTCTTTAAGAAATTATTTTACTAATAATGGTGCAGTTTGGTTAAAGTTAACAGGCTCAGATTTAGAAAAGATGATTTCCAAGGTAATCGATTATAATAGACTGGATTTAGATAATAAAAATGTTTTGGACTTGGGATGCGGTACAGGCACAATGCTACAATATGCAGTAGAGAATCATAAATGTAATGCATTTGGCGTCGATTTAATTAGACTAAATATTCATCAGGCTAAAAAAAAAGTACCTAGTGGAAATTTTTACCGTGAAGATATTTTATCGTACCTCAATGATTTAAATGAAAAATTTGACTTGGTTATATTATATGGTGTAATAGGATGTTTTACTTTATCAGAACAAAAGGTGATAATCGATAAAATTTTAGATTCTCTTAATTCAGGTGGAATTTTGTGGATTGGTGCTAATTTGTATGAAGATTTCAACTATAAATTTCAAACATATCCCGTTCCAAGAGATTTCTATAACATCTACAAAGAATCTGAAAAATTAATTTTTGATGAAGTGAAAGAAGAGAAACTCTTTGGAAAACATAAATATGAGCCTGAACAAACTTCTGTGATGATAACTTACCAGCCGTAAGTTTCAGTAACTTTCAAACTTGATTTAATTTTTAATAATTTTCCAGCCATTGGTAATAAATCAGGATTTTTGATTAAAACCCCTATCATTTTAATCCAAGGCAATTTTGAATAATTATTTCCATCATAAATTTCACCAATTAAATTTAAAATTCTCTTATCCAAAGAGTAAATTAACTTAGACTGATCTACAAATTTTTGTTGTGTCCAAGGTTGCCTTTTCATTATTCGGTCATACCATACATGAGATTCTAAATCAGGATGTAATGCTTTACCACTTTTTTCCCAATATTGCCCTCTTAATTCATGGCAATTTACAGAGTGAGACGGTGGAGTTAACTTCCCAGTACCAAGTTCATTCTGTATTGCAATTGCAGCATATTGACCAGAAAGCATTCCAACATGCACACCTCCTTTTGTGATAGGATTAGTTAATCCAGCCGCATCTCCTACAACATATGCATTTTTTGTTGAGAAAATAGGAATTGGCCCATCTCTTGGAATTAAACCTCCATTTTGGCGATGCCCTATTTCACTCTCAACTCGTTTGTCTGGTTCTACGCTCATATGCTCTCTACAAAAATAATCCAATCCTGCTTTTGCGCCATTTGTAGCTACAATTCCTACATTAAAAATATCATTTCTTGGAAAAACCCAAATATATCCATCAGCGTATCTTGGATTTATGTAGAAGTCAAAATAGTCAGTGTCAGGAAAATCAACATCTTCTCTCTTAAATTTGTATTGTAAACCAGGTAATAATCTTAATTTTTCGTTTCCTTGGAGTCCTATTTGCGTTACAATATTTGGTACTCTGCCTTCAGCAACAACTAATTGTTTTGCTTTAGCCTCTTCACCATCTTTTGATGATAAAATCCATCCATCCTTATCTCTGTTAACTTTGGTTATTCTAACGCCTTCGTGTCTAGTGGCTCCAGCTTCGACAGCGTCATCAGAGATACTTTGATCCAGTCCCCATCTATGAATTGAATATCCTGGAGACATTAACCCAACAGATTTCCCATTAGGCATTCTAATTCGATTACCCTCGACTGACCTTATTGCCCAGTCTCCTACTGGATAATCTGCATTTTCAAGCGCGATTTTACCCAATCCTTCCCCGCAATGGACAGGGTCGCCAACACGTCTTTTACGGTCAAAAGTAACGACTGAATGCCCAGCTTCAGCTAGCCTTAATGCAGCCATTCCACCTGCAGGGCCTTGGCCTACAACAGCTACATCGTACATATGACAATGTTATTAGGGTAGGATAAAAAGCTAATCTCTATTCATGGAGTCTCTTAGAACAGGTCTTGCATCTCGATATTTTTCAACGTTTTCAAGAGGGATTTCGCAGGTAAGGATTCCTTCTTCAAATTTTTCTATTTCACTCATTACCTTACCTCTAGGATCAAAAATGCAAGATTCTCCAGCAAATACTAAATTTCCTTGAGTTCCCACATTATTTACAAATGCGTAATAACAAGTTGTTTCGATTGCGCGAGCTGGGAGTACTCTATGGAAAAGTGGGCGAGATGTAGTAGGGCTCGCTGCTAAATTAATAATTATATCAGCTCCTTTTTGAGCTAATTCCATTGAAACGTCTGGGAAAAATAAATCATAGCATATTTGAACTCCTATATTTCCAAATTGAGTCTTAAAAATATTAGTTCCATTTCCTTCCCCAAAATAGGTTTTTTCTTCAAAAGGCCCAAAATTAGGCAAATATTGCTTTCTACAGTGACCCAAATATCCTTCAGGTCCGATCATTACTGCAGAGTTAAATAGGGATTTATTTGATCTTTCAACGATACCTGTAAGAATAGTAATGTCATGTTTTTTAGCTAAAGTTAGTAGCCCATCTTGTGCAATATCGCTACTAGGTATTAATTCAGACACTGAGTGATAATTGTCTCTTAGATTATATCCAGTAATAAACAGCTCAGGAAATGCAATCAAGTCAATATTCTCTTCAGACTTATTTTTTGCTTCTTTGATGGCTTTCTCTACACTTTTTAGATTCTCACCAACGTTTCCTAGAGTTGTAGGAACTTGTCCTAGTGCTAAATGCATAATCTCTGATAGCGCCGTAATAATATAATATTGTTAAATTTAAATTAGTCCCTTCTTTTTCGTAAATTGTGAATGTACCGCCAGATACTTTGGACATAGTAACTAATTTCATTAGAACCAGAGTTGGTGATGCAAATTCTGATGGAGTTGTTATAGGGCTATCAGGAGGTATAGATTCAGCTGTAACACTTTCTTTAGCTGTTAAGGCATTAGGTTCAGATAAAGTAACTGGTCTGATTATGCCTTTTACTGTAACAGAATCTGTTAATTTAGCAACAAGTCATGCTAAATCTCTAAGTGTAGATACTAAAGTGATTGACATAAGTGGCATAGTTTCATCTTACAAAGATAATTCTTCGTTATTTTCCGAGCAGTTATCTGAGGGAAATTTGCACTCAAGGATACGAATGTCGCTACTTTACGGGGCTGGTTTTTCATCAAATTATTTAGTAATCGGCACTTCTAATAAATCTGAACTTTTGATAGGGTATTGGACTAAGTGGGGAGATGGAGGTACAGATTTCCTTCCGATTGGAGATTTGTACAAAGCTCAAGTATTTGAGTTAGGAAAAATTTTAGAGATTCCGTCTGAAATTTTAGTTCGCAAACCAACTGCAGAACTATGGCCAGACCAAACAGATGAACTAGAACTTGGTTTTACTTACGATGAGCTTGATAATGTGTTGTTTGAATTAGAAAGGTTCAATTCAGTTTCACAAATCAATGAAAAGACTGGAACTTCTCTTGAAAAGATCGACAAAATTAAGAGTTTGATTCGAGCCTCAATTCACAAAAGAGTATTCCCTCCAGTTTGCAAAATAGGGCTTAGAACTGTAGGTCTAGATTGGCGCGAAACAATAGGCTCTCATTGATTTTTTTATAATTAACTTATTACGTCATTTAACGTATAGTTATTTTTAGCAGGTTTTGTCATTAAATTTGTGGAACCAACACTGGTTTTTTGACAGGTTCTACTCTTTTTTGTTCATTTTTCGAGTAGACGTACTACTAAAAATAGAACTTTTTGACTTTTTTTTAAACGTATGAAATACTTATTATAAGGTTGCTTAATGGTAGAAAATCATGAAATTAAATCAAATTTTTGTAAATGATGAGTCATTTCAGCCACCTTGGGGGGTGGCCTAGTTGCCAGCCAAAGCTAATGCATTAAATATATCTAGGCATTTCACAGAAAGTGGAAAAGATCCTTTTGATAAGTTGTCTTGGTCAAGAAGAGATGTTGAAATAAGAAACTTTGATGGAAGTGTTGCTTTTTCAATGAAGGATGTTAATCTTCCAGATAACTACAGTCAAGTTGCAGCTAATGTTCTTGCTCAAAAATATCTTAGAAAAGCCGGAATTCCTAAAAAACTCAGAAAAGTTAAGGAAAAGGCAGTTCCCTCCTGGCTCCAGCGAAGTGTTCCAGATCTCAAATCGATGGAGGATCTTAGTGAGGGGGAAAAATTTGGTGAGGAAATTGATGGTAAGCAAACTTTTAGACGTTTAGCCGGGACTTGGACTTATTGGGGTTGGAAGCACGGCTATTTCGCTAGCGAAGAAGACGCAAAAGCATATTTTGATGAAATGTGTTATATGCTTGCATTCCAAATGGTTTCTCCCAATTCGCCCCAGTGGTTTAACACAGGTCTGAACTGGGCTTACGGTATCGAAGGTCCTGCCCAAGGGCATTATTTTGTCAATCCGAAGACTGGTGATTTGGAGCGTTCAGTGAATGCATATGAGCATCCACAACCTCATGCTTGTTTTATTCAATCAGTTTCAGATGATTTAGTTAATGAGGGCGGAATTATGGATCTTTGGACACGTGAAGCTCGCCTGTTTAAATTTGGTTCTGGAACAGGTAGTAATTTTTCAAAGATAAGAGGAGATGGAGAGCCACTTTCTGGTGGTGGTATGTCTTCCGGACTTATGTCGTTTTTGCGAATAGGTGACCGTGCTGCAGGTGCAATAAAATCTGGAGGTACAACACGTAGAGCTGCTAAAATGGTTAGTTTGGATATGGATCATCCAGACATAGAAGCATTCATTGATTGGAAATTAACAGAAGAAGAGAAGGTTGCTGCACTAGTTTCAGGTTCACAACATCTTCAAAATCATGCAAATGAAATTTTAGCTGCAATACAAGCACATCCTGAAGAAGATTCTAAATTTGATCAAGGTAAAAATAGGTCTTTGGCTAAAGCAATTAGTGTGGCTATGCAAGCTTATGTCCCTGAAAACATAATTGCAAGAGTTCTTGAACTAGGGGAACAAGGTTACACTCACATGGACATTGAAACATATGATACCTCTTGGGAAGGCGATGCTTATTCTACAGTTTCAGGTCAAAATAGTAATAATTCAGTTAGAGTCAGTAATGACTTCATGCAGGCAGTTCTTGATGAAGGCGACTGGAATTTATACTGGAGAACTGAATTAGATGATGCTAAAGAGGAGGCCAGAGATCCAGCGCCATGTAAATCTATTCCAGCTAATGAATTATGGGATAAGATATCTAAAGCAGCATGGTCTTGTGCAGATCCAGGGTTGCAATATGATACCACTATTAATGAGTGGCATACATGCTCACCGGATGGCCCAATCAACGGCAGCAATCCTTGTTCTGAGTACATGTTCTTGGATGACACAGCCTGTAACCTTGCAAGTCTTAACTTAGTTAAATTCTATGATGATGAAACTACTAAGTTTGATACTGAAAAGTATAGTCACGCAATAAGGTTATGGACTGTGGCGTTAGAGATTTCAGTATTAATGGCACAATTCCCTTCAGAAGCGATTGCTCAACGAAGTTATGATTATAGGACATTAGGATTAGGCTATGCTAATATTGGTTCTTTGTTGATGCGCATGGGTATTCCATATGATGATAACAGAGCTACAGCAATTTGCGGAGCGCTTACATCTATTTTGGGAGGAGTTTCATACGCCGCAAGTGCAGAAATGTCTTCTGTACAAGGTCCATTCCCAAGATATGAGCAAAATAAGGACAATATGTTAAGAGTTATGAGAAATCATAGAAGAGCAGCATACAATGTCCCTTCTAAGGAGTATGAAGGTCTTACGGTAACACCGAGAGGCATTGATTCTAACTACTGTCCTGAATATTTACTTTCAGCAGCACAGAATTGCTGGGATCAGGTAGTCTCCGAAGGTGAAAAACATGGTTTTAGAAATGCCCAAGCTACAGTAATTGCACCAACTGGAACTATTGGCATAGTAATGGACTGTGACACTACAGGTATAGAACCAGATTTTGCACTTGTAAAGTTTAAGACTCTTGCTGGTGGAGGTATGCTTAGGATAATTAATCAGTCAGTTCCGGTTGCTCTCGATAGATTAGGATACGATTCAGTACAATCAAAAGAAATAGTTGATTATGTAATAGGTACAGGAACATTTTCTGAGGCGCCAGGTATTAACAGAGAATCATTAATACGTAAAGGCTTAACTAATGATATAATTGATTCCCTAGAATCTCAAATTAGTAGTTTCACATCTGTAGGCTTACTTGTAACACCATCTATGGTGGGTACGGAATTCTGCGTAGAAAAATTAAGAGTTAAAGAGGAATTCTTGGACAACTGGAATTTTGATTTATTAGAGCATTTAGGTTACACAAAAGAGCAAATTAATGAAGCCAATGACTTCATTTTCGGCAGGTTAACTATAGAGGGAGCACCTCACATAAAAGATAGTGATTTAGCCGTTTTCGATTGTGCAAATAAGTGTGGTCAGTATGGTACACGATTTATTGGCTGGAGTGCTCATATCAATATGATGGCTGCAGCTCAACCTTTCATTTCAGGAGCTATCTCAAAAACAATCAACATGCCTCACGAATCTACGATTGAAGACATCAAGCAAGTTTACATGGATTCTTGGAGAGCAATGATTAAAGCTAATGCACTTTACAGAGACGGTTCAAAATTAAGTCAACCTCTTATGTCTGGAACCGTGTTGAAAGTTGATATTGATGAAGAGGAAATGATGTCCGAGACCATGGTTAGCACCGAGCAAGCCGTGGAAACTATGGCTAAGGCACTTCCAACTCCAGATGCAATTCCTCTTGCAAGTAAAATAGTTACTCGGTATATTGCACAAAGAAGAAAGTTGCCTAATAAGAGAAAAGGATATATTCAAAAAGCAAAGATAGGAGGTCATAACGTATACTTACACACTGGTGAGTACGACGATGGAACCTTGGGAGAAGTCTTTATTGACATGCATAAAGAAGGTGCGGCTTTCAAGGCTTTAACAAATGCTTTTGCTATTGCAGTAAGTCTTGGTTTACAACATGGTGTACCTCTAAAGGAATTTGTTGATGCATTTGTTTTTACCAGATTCGAGCCTAACGGTCCGGTTATTGGAAATGAACGTATTAAGATGTCAACTAGTATTTTAGATTACATTTTCAGAGATTTAGCAGTTAACTATTTGGATAGAAATGATCTTTCCCATGTTAAGCCAGAGGATTTGAAGCCAGATATAGTTAGAAGCGAAGGAGAAGCTGAAACAGAGCAGAATTTGAATTCAGGCCTTTCTCCAGCAGGTGAAGCTACTGATGGCCATGAAATTCAACTAACTTTAGATGATATGACTACTTCATCTAGTGATTCAAGCTCATTTCAATCAACAGTAACTGATTTGTCTACAGAAAATGCACCTATGATTTCTGGGGATAATGCACTTGTAAAAGAAGCTGAAAAGTATGGTTATGAAGGTGATCCATGTCCTGAATGCGGTCAGTTCACCTTAGTATCTAACGGTAGTTGCCTTAAATGCGTAAGCTGTGGGTCTACCACAGGCTGTTCATAGTTCGAACTGAAAGCTAAATAAAGGCAAGACACTAGCAGTTTAATGAGTATAGGAGATAAATTGTCAGAAAAGCTTTCCAGCTTTGAAAAATATAACAATAAAGAATTGTATCACCTAGGCTCAGTTAATTTGGGTTTTACAGTAACTGGAAGGATAGTTTCCGGAACAGTTGGCTTCATAGTTATCATATTGATGCTAATGGTTACCTTTTCTTCAGCAGCAAACTCAATAATGGTATCCGAATTAGGTGGGACAAAGGCATTTACTGCAGATGTGACTCTGATTGAAGTTTCTGGTACTACTATTTCAGGTACACTGAATAGTGAAGGAGAGTTTGTCGAGTTTGGTTATATTGTTGATGATGTTGATTGGGATCTTATCTCTAATTTACGTATTTCCCACGTCGACATCCAGGTTGCTTGGGATGCAAATGGAGGAGCTGGCGGTGGGCGTCAAGTGACATTTGATGTTTCTTCACAGAACGATACAGCAGGTCAATCTCAAAATGATGGTGGTAATGGTGGTACAATAGTAACAACTTGGATAATTAATCAGCTACCAGAAATAGTTTCAGACACAGCAGATAGTCCGGAAGATTTTATTAAATCATACGAAGCGTCCGGAGAATGGTTGGGTGGTAAGTTTACCTATACCTCAGAAAGTCTTGGCTCAATTGCACTGAACGATTCTATAGATTATACGATTACCTTTACATATTACACATGGGAATTAGAAAATATTAGGGAGATTGTTGAAGTATGATGGAAACCAGTTCTAAAGATAAGAATATTGATAAAATACCTAAAGAAAATTTGCGCGAACCCGATGGCGAGGAAAGTAATCTTCTTTTCACAGATGAATACAAGGAAGCACTTGAAAAGGCATCATATGAAATCGTTGGAAATCACTCTGCAGTTGAAATATGTGGATGGACTAAAAAATCTATAAAAGGTTCAGAAGGTGGATGTTACAAGCAAAAGTTTTACGGGATAAGGTCTCATCAATGTACACAAATGACTCCTGCAGCTGTTGCCTGTGATCAAAAATGTGTGTACTGTTGGCGAGTTAATGAAATGTTTTCAGGTAAACAAGATTTGATGGAATACGCCAAGGATGATCCTGCAGATATTGTGCAGGGCTCAATTGAAGGACATTTGAGAAAGCTTTCAGGGTTTGGGGGAAATCCAAATGTTGATCAACAAAAAGTACTTGAGTCTAAAACAGTTCGTCATTTTGCTATTTCTTTAACTGGTGAACCAACTCTTTACAATAGACTGCCAGAGATGCTCCGCGAATTAAGGAGTCGTAAAATTTCTTCATTTTTAGTAACTAATGGATTGCATCCAGAAATGATCGAGAGGCTTAGAGATGAAGATTCTTTACCTACTCAACTGTACATGTCATTAGATGCTCCAGATGAACGTACTTGGAAAAAGATTGATGTTCCACTAGTACCTAATTTCTGGGATAAGATAAAAGGAACTCTAGCTTTGATGGATGGTCTAGAAACACGTAAAGTTCTCAGAATGACAGTTGTAAAAGGTTGGAATGACTTCGATGTTGCAGGCTATGCTAAATTGATTAAAATGGCAGGAGAAAGGGTCATGATAGAAGTAAAATCATACATGCATTTAGGCCCAGCACGTGAGCGTTTAAGCCAAGATAACATGTTGACATATGATGAAGTTCTTTCATTCTCTAATAGTTTGGCAACAGAATTAGGTTGGAAAGTTATCGATGAAGCGCCTAATAGTTTAATAGCTTTAGTAGCAGAAGAAGATTGGGACGGGCGAGTCATTGACTTTGGTGACCCTCTTACTGGGCATTTGGAATCCACTTTTGAATGCTAATCAAAACAGGTAAATAGTACTAGTAATGAATTAGATTGTGGAATATATTAGCGGAATAGAAACAGCTTTCAAAAACTATATTGGACCCGATTCTGTTGATAACCTTAGGAATTCCATAAATCAGAAGCCTATGATTTTGATTGCTGGAGATCAGTTAACAGGCAAATCAACACAAGCTAAAAATTTAGCTAATTATTTTGGCGGTACATTCCATTCGGTAGGCAATTTATTTCGGGAAGTGGCTGCAAAGAGGGGCATTACTGTAGCAGAGCAAGCTAAATTATTACTGACAGAAAGAGGTATTGACGTTGAAATTGATTATAAAACATGTGAAATGATTTCAGGAGAAAATATTAGCACAAATCTCGGAGTTATTGAAGGAAGACAACCTGCCTACATGGGAAGTTTTATGGAAAATCTTGGTAAGAAAAACATAGTTCGCATATATTTTCAGTGCTCAATAAGAGATCAAGCACTTCGATTTCTTCGCAGAGAGATAGGTGAAGATGCATATGCTAAGGGTTTGAAAAATGTTCCAGATATGGATTATGATAGTTTAGAATCGTTGAAAGATGAAATTTTTAATTTGGGGTTAGTTGAAAGTGATGACGTTGTTGAAAGATTTATAGAAAATCAGGATAGAGATAACGATGATAGGGCTAGATACTCTTCTTTGTATGGCTTTGATTATGGTAATTTAGACGGTTATGATATTGTAATTAATACTACTAACAAAGAAGCAGATTTTGTTTTTAAAGAAGTTGTAAGCGAATTAGAAAAATCTGGCTTTAGAACAAATTAATAAACACCCTATCTATACCTAATTGTGGACTTATCTCTAAATGAAGTAAAATTGCTTAAGGTTCTCAAGAATGGAACACTTTCGCCGGAGACAGCCTCCATGGAGTCAAACCTCGGTGAAAAGGAAACTATGTCTGCAGCTTCATGGTTGAGGAGTAAGGGGTTAGTCAAGATTTCGGAATCATCAACTAAGTTCTACTTTACAAACGATGAGGGTAAAAGATATGCAGAGCAAGGCTTGCCAGAAAGACGTGCGGTAGAATGGTTGAATCAAGCTGGAGAGTCATTGTTATCTGAGTTACCTCTTCATGATGACGAGAGTAAGGTGGTTATAGGTTGGTTGAAAAGGAAAAATTTTGCAGACTTGGAAAAAACAGATGAAGGATTAAAATTAATTCCAACTGGAAATGTGGATGAAACTTCAGATGAGCCTTTACTTGTAAGACTTAGCAAATCTTCTTTATCAGAAAAAGAAATTGACCAGGATGCACTTAATTTATTGAAAGGAAGACAATTGCTAAATGTTAAAGAAGAAGTTGAAAGAACTTTTTCTCTAACTGATGATGGTAATAATTTTAGTTTAGAGAGTTTAGATGAAAATTTAATTGGGGATATCACTCCTGATTTAATTCAATCAGGTGAGTGGAGAGATAAATCATTCCAAAGGTATGGTGTTGAAACTAAAGTTGAACTTAATAATTTTTCTACACTTCACCCATTAACTAGATTTACAGAAGAAATCCGTAGTATATTTTTACAAATGGGCTTTACCGAGATAGAGGGAGATTATGTTGAATCTGCATTCTGGAATATGGATGCTTTGTTTATTCCTCAAGATCATCCTGCTCGAGAATTACAAGATACTTTTTACCTATCGGAGCCGGCTTCTTTTGTTATTAATGAAAAAGAGATACTTGATGCAGTTAAGAGTATTCATGAAGATGGAGGAGAGACTGGTTCTAAAGGATGGGGTACTGATTGGAGCAAAGAGGCAGCACAACAAGCACTCCTCAGAACACATACGACAGTAGGTACTATCAGATACTTAGCAGAGAATCCAACACCTCCTGCTAGAGTTTTCAGTGTGGGTAGAGTTTTTAGAAGGGAGGCTTTAGATTCAACTCATTTACCTGAATTTACACAAGTTGAAGGAATAATTGTTGAGCCTGAAGCTAATTTCGGGATGTTAATTGGAGTGTTGAAAGAGTTTTACAGGAGGATGGGCTTCAATGACGTCAGAGTTCGTCCAGCTTATTTCCCGTATACAGAGCCTTCTTTGGAAGTAGAAGTTAAATTTGGAGATAAGTGGCTTGAATTGGGTGGGGCTGGAATATTTAGGCCTGAAGTAACTGCTCCGTTCGGGATTGATTGCCCAGTTCTTGCCTGGGGCTTAGGTTTAGAAAGGCTAGCTATGTTACATTTAGAAATTAAAGATATAAGAATGCTGTATCAAAGCGACTTAAAGTGGCTGAAAGAAACCCTTTAGTCTATACTAATGCTGACTTTCTTAATTACTATGTTTTCTCCTCTTTGAATGAATGTTACATAGCATTCACCAGGAACAAGATCTAAATCTTCTTCAACCCATTTAGGTAAATATATCCTTCTGTTTATGTCGTATTTCTTCACATCTGTTATTGGCATACTCATATTTTTACACCAAGTAACCGCTCTAAAAGGGTTTTGGACATTTAGGCTATTAAGGTGTTAGTTTTATGAGCCCCATTTACTAATAAGTATTATGAATACTATACGTATTGCAGTGACAGGAGCTGCAGGGCAAATAGGCTACAGTTTACTTCCTAGAATTGCAGCAGGAGAAATGTTTGGCTCTGAGGCCAAAGTTACTTTACAACTTTTGGAAATTCCTCCAGCATTAGAAGCATTAAAAGGAGTTGCAATGGAGTTAGATGATTGTGCTTTTCCTTTATTGGATGATATTATTGTAACTTCCAATCCTGAAGAGGCTTTCAAAGATGCAAACCTTTGTCTTTTAGTTGGTAGTAAGCCGAGAGGTCCAGATATGGAGCGTTCAGATTTGTTGAAAGATAACGGTAAAATTTTTGTTGGACAAGGTAAGGCAATTGCTGAAAATGCAGCAGATGACTGTAGAGTAGTAGTAGTTGGAAATCCTTGTAACACAAACTGTATGATTGCAGCCTCACAATCGGATCGCTTTGATAATAGTAGATTCACAGCAATGACTAGATTAGATCAAAATAGAGCAGTATCTATGCTAGCCAAAAAGGCAGGTGTGGTTATTGAGAAAGTAAAAGGCCTTGCTATTTTTGGAAACCACAGTCCTACAATGTTTCCAGATTATTCAAACACCTTAATTTCGGGGGAATCTGCGGTAAATTGTATTGGTGATGAAACTTGGCTCAAAAGCGAATATATACCTGCTGTAGGTAAGAGAGGTGCAGCAATAATTAAAGCTAGAGGACTTTCAAGCGCCGCTTCAGCAGCAAATGCCTTGATTAATCATGTTCAAAGTCTTTACACTGTAAGCGACGAAATACATTCAATTGTAGTTTGTAGTGAAGGTCAATATGGATTTGCAAAAGGAGTGTGGGCAGGTATGCCTGTTCGAACAGTTTCACCAGGCAAATATGAAGTGGTTGATGATTATCAACATGATGATTTTGCAAAAAAAGCATTGGCCATTACTAATGATGAACTAGTATCTGAAAGAGATTTAGTTTCTGAGTATCTTTAATCAGGACCGGCTTTTGAATAATCACCAAAGCTTTCATACTTAATGAAATTATTTTTGAAAAGAGTTATTAATTCATTAGCTTTGGCATCATATGAGTCTTTATCATTCCAGGTATTCCTAGGGTTTAAGATATTAGAATCAACTCCAGGCACTTTGGTAGGTATTAAAACTTTGAAGTTAGGATCAGGAATAAAATCAGTATTTTCTAATTCCCTATCAAGAATTGAAGTTAGCATTCTTCTAGTAACAGGTAAGTCAATTCTTTCTCCAGTTCCATAAGCCCCACCACTCCATCCGGTGTTCACCAACCAAGCTTGTGCATTATGTTTCTTTAGTTTTTCACCTAAAAGTTCAGCATATGTAGTCGGGTATTGCGGCATAAATGGAGCGCCAAAACAAGTTGAGAAAGTAGCTACAGGCTCAGTAATTCCTCGTTCGGTACCTGCTACCTTTGCAGTATAGCCACTTAAAAAGTGATACATTGCCATTTCTGGAGTTAGTTTAGAAATAGGTGGTAAAACTCCAAATGCATCACACGTGAGAAAAATTACATTTCGTGGATGTCCTCCTTTTTCTGTAGGTTCTATATTTTCAATATGGTCAATAGGATATGATACACGTGTATTCTCAGTTATTGTTCCATCATCAAAATCAACTACGCCATCTTTATCTGTTATAACATTTTCAAGTAAAGCTCCGGGTTTTATTGCATTAAAAATATCAGGTTCTTTAGATGGATCTAATTTAATAGTTTTTGCATAGCATCCACCTTCAAAATTAAAAATTCCATCGTCAGACCAACCGTGTTCATCATCTCCAATTAGTCTGCGATTTGGGTCAGTAGAAAGAGTAGTTTTACCTGTGCCACTGAGTCCAAAAAATAAAGCTGAGTCCTCATCTTTACCAATATTTGCAGAGCAATGCATTGGCATTACACCTTTAAGTGGAAGATAAAAATTTAGAGCTGAAAATATCGATTTCTTTATTTCACCACCGTATTCTGTCCCTCCTATTATGGCCATTTTCTTCTTTAGATTAAGTACTATGAATACTTTTGAATTTAATCCTAACTCTTCCCAGTTAGCAATGTTTGTAGATGAGGCATTAAGTATAGTAAATTCAGGCTCAAACCCTTCCAATTCTTTGTCAGTAGGTCTAATAAACATATTGTGAGAGAAATGGCCTTGCCATGCCATCATTGTAACAACTCTCAATGGTAACCTGTATCTTTCATCAGCTCCAGCATATCCGTCAAAAACAAATAAATCCTTTTGCTCCATTTCCTTTTTGACAGCAATCTCTAAAATTTCAAAAGATTCTTCACTTAAAGGAAGATTTACATCGCCCCAATCAATTAACTTTTCAGTTTCTTTATTTTTAACAATAAATCTATCGTTAGGTGATCTTCCAGTATATATCCCAGTGTTTACAATTACAGTGCCATTAGAGGATAATCTACCTTCCTTCCGGCTTAATTCTTCGTTTCTCCATTCGTCCTGTGTAAGATTATATTTGACTGATGAGGGTTTTATGCCCATCAATTCTAACTGGTGAAGCATACTACTTCGCACGCGATATTGTATTTATAATTGAGGGGAGCTTATAGAACTTCAAAATACTTATAAAGAATGATATTTCCAAGTAAAAATTTGACTTTAAGTCTTATTTGGACCTTTCTAATGGCTGTAAAGTAGAAAATGGTTTGTAACGTTAAACCTCATGCGAAAAAGACCTCATCTGGGCCGGTGGTCTAGGGGTTATGACGTCGCCCTTACAAGGCGAAGATCGGCGGTTCGATTCCGCCCCGGCCCACCATTCTCGTCGTAAGCAAAAAATGTTAGGTCAAAATTTTTTAATTGATTCTAATATTTCTAAGAAAATAGTAGATTCGGCTGAAATAAGAGAAGGAGAAAAAGTATTAGAAATTGGACCTGGAAGAGGAGCACTTACAGAATTACTATCTTCAAAAGGAAATTTGATTGCCATTGAGAAAGATAAATGGTTAGCTGTTGTACTAAAACAAAAATTTAAGGAAAATGTAGAGATTATTGAAGGAGACATTCTAAAATGGGAGGTGCCTCCAATAGATGTTATAGTTGCTAACTTACCTTACTCAATTTCCTCACCAATTTTGTTTAGATTATTTAATTATGAGTGGACTCGCGCAGTTTTGATG